>NZ_RZOJ01000776.1:0-881 GCF_003998845.1 Mesorhizobium sp. M4A.F.Ca.ET.022.05.2.1
CGGTACTGGCAATCGAGATCGCGCCTGCCGGCGAAAAGGCGATCGGCCAACACGCCGAAGCGATTCGGGACCAGTTGCTGCTGTTCGACGGCAGGGAGATCAGGCGATCCGGCGACAAGGTGCTCGCTGTCTTCCAGCGGCCGACGCGGGCCATCCAATGTGCGGTCGCCATTCGCGAGCGCCTGAAGCCTTTGGCTGCCAATTTCCGCTCGTCGATCCACATCGGCGAGTGCGAGTCGCACGGCGAGGAGTTCAGCGGAGTCGCCATCGAGGTCACGTCGCGGTCTCTGGACCATGCCCGGCCCGGCGAGATCATCGCATCGCGGACGGTGCGCGACCTGATCGTCGGCTCCGGCCTGGCTTTCGAGGAGCAAGGTGCCATGTGCGGCCCCCCGGGTGCGCTGCAGTTCTTTTGTGTCGCCGCGACGCCCCTAAATGCTGGCGCATAGACGCCTTCGGCTGGATGGGTCGGCGGGACAGCCCGCCTTTGTGCTGCCGGGTGCGCCGCATATGGGTTGGTTCGGTCGAAAATCGCGCCAAACAGGCAACCACATGCTAGTCTCGCGCCACCAAATGCACCGTAGGGGGATAGCAATGCTGGAAACGGACAAGGTGTTCGCCGGCTCTGTTCCGGAAAACTACGATCGCTATATGGTGCCGTTGATCTTCGAGCCGTACGCCGCGGACCTGGCGCAGCGGGCGGCGTCCCTGTCGCCCGGCGCCGTTCTGGAAACCGCCGCGGGCACCGGGGTCGTCACCCGCGCACTGGCGCCAAGACTGTCCCCCGCCGCGCGCTATGTCGTGACCGACCTCAACCTGCCGATGCTCGACCACGCCGCCTCGCGGCAAGGCGCCGACAGCCGCATCCAATGGCGCCAGGC
>NZ_RZOJ01000777.1:0-874 GCF_003998845.1 Mesorhizobium sp. M4A.F.Ca.ET.022.05.2.1
CGGTTCGGCCGCAGCGGCGGCGATCTCGGCAGCAGGTTCTTCAACCTCTCCGGCCGGCGCATCTTCGATATCAAGCTCGAAGACCGCAGGCGCGATCGGCTCGTCCGCAAAGGCGGCGAATTCGGCAGCCGGCTCTTCAACCTCTTCGGTCAGCGCATGCTCGACATCATCTTCGAAGGCTTCCTGCGCGGCAAGGTCTGTGGCATCGCCTTCGACGGCATGTACAGGCTCGACAGGCACTGCGGCAGCCAGCGACTCTTCGGCATCGTCGATGCTAAGCGCGAAATCGTCGTCGAAGGACGCCTGCTCGGCAAGCTCGGAACCGTCTGTGTCGGCGGCATAAGCAGCCTCGGCAGGCTGTTCGACGGTCAGCGGCTCATCGATTTCAGCCGGGTGTTCCGCCTGGGCCTCGACATCCGTGTCGACATCGGCCATCGCCTCGTCGAAGTGACCAGAAAAGTCCTCCTCTGAAATCGCTTGATCGGCAACAGCCTGAACAGGCGCCGGATGTTCGGCAACGGCCGGAGCGACGTGGTCATCAGCGGGCGCATGGTCGTCGAGCGTCAGTTCATCCTCGAGCGACAGGGAAACAGCATTATCGAAATCGTCCTCGAACGCGGTTTCGACCGCCGGCGCTGCAACCTCTGCGGCACGATGGTCGACTGCCTCGACGGCATGATCGCCAAGCTGGAATTCCCGATCGAGCGACGCGGCAAGCTCGTCGTCCATCGGCAGATCGTCGTCGAGCGGAGAGACGTCTTCGAGCGAACTGGCGACCGCCTGGCCGAGATCATCATCGAAGGTCGCTGCGAGCTCAGGCTCCGCATCGACCTGCGGCGCCGCTACAGCGCCTGCCGCGGGCGCGGTGGCGAAA
>NZ_RZOJ01000778.1:0-860 GCF_003998845.1 Mesorhizobium sp. M4A.F.Ca.ET.022.05.2.1
CCACATTGTCGATCAGCCTGGTCGTGCCGTCATGTCGCCGCCCTGACTGCGCGCGGTCAGACCTTTCGCCCGCGCCGCTGTCTCCCGCGCTGACTATCCGAGGGGCTTCTCGAAAACCAGCGCCGGCAGCCCGGAACCGCCGCCGCAATCCTTGGTTTCGCCGGCGGCCACAAATCCCTGTGACCGGTAGAAGGCGATCGCCCCCGCGTTGGCTTCCTCCACCTCGAGGCGCAGCCTGTTCGCTTCCGGAAAGCTGGCCTCGACCTCATCGAGCAGCGCCTTGCCGATCCCTTGCCGCTGGCAGGACGGGTGCACATAAAGCTGGTTCAAAAGGACGATCTTCGGGTCGGTGGTGGCGGCGGCGAATGCCATGCCGCCGAGTCGCCTGCCGTCGTCGGCGACCAGGAATTTCGGAGTTCGGCCGCGTCAGCCGGGCCTTGAGCGAGGCGATCGAATGCCATTCGTCGGTGAGCGCCCCGACCGGCTCGGTGCCGTAAATGGCGTCATACGTCGCGTGCCACGTCTCGACCAGCAGCGCGCGGATCGCAACAAGATCGCGCTCGCTGGCGGTACGGACGAACATCGCTTTATTCGATGCCGAGCTTGGCCTTGACCAGGTCGTTGACCGCCTGCGGATTGGCCTTGCCGCCGGTCGCCTTCATCACCTGGCCGACAAACCAGCCGGCCATGGTCGGCTTGGCGCGGGCCTGGTCGGCCTTGTCCGGATTGGCGGCGATTACCTCATCCACCGCCTTCTCGATGGCGCCGGTGTCGGTGACCTGCTTCATGCCGCGGCTTTCGACGAGCTGGCGCGGATCGCCGCCCTCGTTCCAGACGATTTCGCACAGGTCCTTGGCGAT
>NZ_RZOJ01000779.1:0-857 GCF_003998845.1 Mesorhizobium sp. M4A.F.Ca.ET.022.05.2.1
GCGCCTGGCTGTTCGCCGGCCACGCCATCTTCAGCGGGCGAAAGCCTTGATGTCTTCGGGCGGGCGTGATGTCTTCGAGCATGCGAGGGCCGTGACAGACTCCTAGCCATCGCGCGGATCGAATTGGTTGACGTCTCCTCGAGGGGCGACATGACGACGTTCGAATTCTCCGGCCACAGGCTCGATCTGCACAGGGGCAGGCTGCAGAGGGGCGGGCACGACGTCGACCTGCGCGCCAAGTCGCTCTCGCTGCTCGTCTACCTGCTGGAGAATGCCGGCCGCGTCATCGGCAAGGACGAGCTGGTCAATGCGGTCTGGCCGAACATCGCCGTTTCCGACGATTCGCTCACCCAATGCATGAAGGACATCCGCAAGGCGCTCGGCGCCGAGGCCGATGGCTTGATCCGCACCGTGCTGCGGCGCGGCTATGTGATCGACGAAGAGCGCGTGCGCCGCCTCGAGGATCGGGTCGCCACCGCGACCGGGGAGGGGACCGCCGACGACAGGCCGTCGATCGCGGTGCTGCCCTTCGAGAACCTCAGCGGCGACCCGGCGCAAGACTATTTTGCCGACGGCATGGTCGACGAGATCACCACGGCGCTGTCGCGCATGCGCTGGCTGTTCGTCATCGCCCGCAATTCGAGCTTCGCCTACAAGGGCGAGGCCGACGGCGTGAAACGGGCCGGAGCCGAACTCGGCGTGCGCTACGTCCTGACCGGCAGCGTCCGCAAGGCCGGCGATCATATCCGCCTCACCGGACAACTCATCGACTCCGGTTCCGGCAAGACGATCTGGGCCGACCGCTACGACGGCACCATGGCCGATGTGTTCGACCTGCAGGACCGGCTTGCGGAGAG
>NZ_RZOJ01000077.1:0-19353 GCF_003998845.1 Mesorhizobium sp. M4A.F.Ca.ET.022.05.2.1
GACTGCACCAGCCCGATCGAGATGCCTGCGCGCTTCTTCAACACCGGATCGAGGATCTCGGTTGCGAGATCGCTCACCGGGACGGGATTGCCGTAGGGCTTTTTCCCTGCCATGTGCGTTCTCCAATCCCCGAGCTCATCCGATCAATGGCACCGCACGACCAGACCCGCAAGGCCGCATCCGGCGAAAGCAGCGAAGCCCTTTCAGGCGGTGTCGCCTCCCGCCTGCTCGCCTGGTACGACGCGCATCACCGCGACCTGCCGTGGCGCGTCGCGCCCGGGGCGCTGGCCGGCGGCGCAAGGCCAGACCCATACCGCGTATGGCTCTCGGAAGTCATGTTGCAGCAGACGACTGTCGAAGCGGTCAAAGCCTATTTTCGCGCATTCCTCGAAAAATGGCCTGACGTCGGGACGCTGGCGGCGGCGCCCGTCGAGGATGTCATGAAGGCCTGGGCCGGGCTCGGCTATTATTCCCGGGCGCGCAACCTCAAGGCCTGCGCCGATCTGGTCGCCGGGCGCGGCGGCCGCTTTCCGGACACGGAGGCCGGGCTGCGTGAGCTGCCGGGGATCGGCGCCTATACGGCGGCGGCGATCGCAGCCATCGCCTTCGACCGGCCGGCGGCCGTCGTCGACGGCAATGTCGAGCGCGTCGTGTCCAGGCTCAATTCAATCGCGACGCCGCTCAGCGAGGCCAAGCCCGAGATCCGCGCGCTGGTCGAGCAGATGGTTCCGGCAAGGCGGCCCGGCGATTTCGCCCAGGCGATGATGGATCTCGGCGCCACGCTCTGCACGCCACGGCGGCCGCGCTGCATGCTGTGCCCGCTGCGCGAGGATTGCAGCGCCATCCTCTCAGGCGATCCCGAGCGTTTCCCGGTCCGCCTGCCCAAGGACGACAAGCCGCTCAGGCGCGGCGCGGCGTTCGTGGCCGAGCGCAATGATGGCGCCATCCTCCTGCGCAAGCGCCCGGAAAAGGGCCTGCTCGGCGGCATGACAGAGGTACCGACGACGTCGTGGAGCGCAAGGGTGGACGGCGCGACCACGGAAGCCGCGGCGCCCTTGCCTGCCGACTGGCGGCACGCCGGACGGATCGCCCATGTCTTCACCCATTTCGCGCTCGAACTCGAAGTCTTTCATGCCCACATCAAAGGCGATGCGCCGGATGGGCATTTCTGGTCGCTGGCCCATGAAATTTCCGGGGAAGCGCTGCCCACCGTCATGAAAAGGGTAATCGAAGCGGCGATACCGGGCGCGACCAGAAGACAGCGCCCGCAGTGATGGGCGGAACTAGCGAAGGACCCGCATGACCGAAATCCGCCACATCGTGTTCGACATCGGCAAGGTGCTGATCCACTACGATCCGGATATCCCGTTCAGCCGCCTTATTCCGGATGCCGGGGAGCGGAAATGGTTCTTCGACAATGTCTGCACGCATGACTGGAACCTCGAGCAGGACCGCGGGCGGAGTTGGGATGAGGCCGAGGCGCTGCTGATCGCCGAGTACCCGAGCCATGCGGAGAATATACGCAATTTCCGCCGGCATTGGCACGAGATGGTGCCGCATGCCTATGACGACAGCGTCGCCATCATGATCGGCCTGATCGAGACCGGCCACGATGTGACGATGCTGACCAACTTTGCCTCGGACACGCTTGCCGAAGCCCGCCAGCGTTTCGACTTCCTCAACCGTCCGCGCGGCGTGACCGTTTCGGCCGACATCCGCCAGATCAAGCCGGATCGCGCCATCTACGATCATCATGTCGCCGCGTTCGGCCTCGAACCGTCCGCGACGTTGTTCATCGACGACAGCCAGAAGAATGTCGACGGCGCCAAGGCGGCCGGCTGGCAGTCTGTGCTGTTCACCGACGCCGAAACGCTCAAGACAGACCTCGAGCGTTACGGGATCAAGGCCTGATTTGAATTGTTTCGGACGATGACGTTCCGATTAAACTTTAATGGCGAGCGTGCGGGGGTCAGGCCCCTGCCCGCTCCATGCCGAGACGCGCGATGCGGCGCAGCTCGTCGATCGGGGTGAGGCCACCGCTGCGCTCATAGTGCCAGAAGGTCCAGCCGTTGCAGGCGTCGAGCCCCTGCACCTCGGCGCCGATCTTGTGGATCGAGCCGGCGCTGTCGCCGATCGCCACCGTGCCGTCGGCGCGCACCTTGGCTGCCCAGCGCTTCTTGGCGTCGTAGAGCGTGGCGCCCGGCGCCATCAGGCCGGTGTCGATCAGGCTGATGAAAGCGACGCGCGGCTCGGCGCGCTTGCCGGACAATACGGTCAGGTCGGCGCCTTCCAGCGGCCGCACCGCGTCGATGCGCTCATTGGCGGCGTCGATATAGGCCTGCTCGCGCTCGATGCCGACGAATCGCCGGCCGAGGCGCTTTGCCACCGCGCCGGTGGTGCCGGATCCAAAGAAGGGATCGAGCACGATGTCGCCCGGCTTGGTCGAGGCCATCATGATGCGGGCGAGCAGCGCTTCCGGCTTCTGCGTCGGATGCAACTTGTCGCCATTGTCGTTCTTCAGCCGCTCCTGGCCGGTGCAGATCGGGAACAGCCAGTCGGAGCGCATCTGGACATCGTCGTTCGAGGCCTTCAGCGCCTCGTAGTTGAAGGTGTAGCCCTTGGCCTTTTGGTCGCGCGAGGCCCAGATCATCGTCTCATGCGCGTTCTGGAAGCGGCGGCCGCGGAAGTTCGGCATCGGATTGGTCTTGCGCCAGACGACGTCGTTGAGAATCCAGAAGCCGAGATCCTGCATCTTGGCGCCGACCCTGAAGATGTTGTGGTAGGAGCCTATGACCCAGATAGTGCCGTTGGGCTTCAACACGCGCCGCGCCGCCAGCAGCCAGGCGCGAGTGAAGGCGTCATAGGCTTCAAAGCTCTCGAACTGGTCCCAGTCGTCGTCGACGGCGTCGACCTTGGACTGGTCGGGCCGGTGCAGGTCGCCGTCGAGCTGCAGGTTGTAGGGCGGATCGGCGAAGATGACGTCGATGGACTTTTCCGGCAGCCGGTCGAGGGCCGCGACGCAGTCGCCCTTGAGGATGGTGTCCAGCCATTCGGATTGCTGGGGAGCGTGGGAAAGCTCGTCGAGAAGACGCACGGCTGACATTTTTACACCCAAGGCACGCGTTACTGTTTACTGTCCGTTATGGTTACCGATCAGCGTAAATATTCGGTGAAGGGCGCGACCGCCCGGCGGTCAAAAGCTTCGTGAATTTGCGAAGCCCGGCCGCTTGGTGTATGCCGCGCCGCCTGAGCCGCATCAGGCCACCTTTTTCCCACGTTCCGGATCGCCATGCCCCAGCCAGACCTTGTCATCTTCGATTGCGACGGCGTGCTCGTCGATTCTGAAATCATCGCCGCGCGCATCGAGGCCGAGCTGCTGACCTCGGCCGGTTACGAGATATCGCCGGAGGAACTGGCCGAGACCTATGCCGGGCTGACCTTCAAGGACATCATGATGCGGGTGGAGGAGAAGTCCGCCATCCCCTTCCAGGCTTCGCTGATCGACCGCGCCGAGACGCTGGTCGACCGCAAGCTGCGCAGCGACGTGCGCATCATCGACGGCGCGCTCGAGGCGGTGGCGTCCGTCACCGTGCCGCGCGCGGTCTGCTCCAACTCTCGCACGGAGCGGGTCGAGTTCATGCTGGAGAAGGTAGGGCTGCTGCCGTTCTTCACCGGCCGCATCTTCTCGGGGCTCGACATACCCAGCAAGAAGACCAAGCCCGCCCCGGACGTGTTTCTCTATGCTGCCGAAAAGCTCAACGCGAAGCCGGAAAACACATTCGTGATCGAGGATTCCGTGCATGGCGTCACCGCCGCCAGGACGGCCGGCATGCGCGTCATCGGCTTCACCGGCGCCGGCCACAGCTATCCGGGCCATGCCGACGCGCTGACCGAAGCCGGCGCGGAAACGGTCATACGCCGCTGGGCCGAGCTGAAAAGCGTGATCGCCGCCCTGTCGGAATGGTCGGCGGACGCCTGAAGCGGCTCAGCTTGTCACAGAAATCGCTGATCCTCTCTAAGTATTTGTTTTTACACAATTCCACACAGCAAACCGCTACGTCCGCTTCCGAAGGTCTTACTGTAGGCCTGGCCTTTCGCTTACCAAGTTTTGGGCCGGAGACGAGGTCCTACGCGCGTGTTGTCAACGTCGACAGTTGATCGGTGTCGTAACGGTTTCGCAGATCGGCGAGCGCTTTTGGATCCGGCGCACCCTGCGCCGCGAGTTTGGCGAGCTCTTCGAAGTAATGCTCGTGGCCAGGCGGAGAAACTGTCATCAACACGCGTGCCGGTTTCTCGCTGACATTCGTGATGTTGTGCGGCACTCCCGGCGGGATGAACACATGGGTACCGGGCGTTGCGCGGATCATCTTGTCGCCGACATGCCACTCACACTCGCCTTCGAGCAGGTAGAAGGTCTCCTCCTGCACCCGGTGAACATGCCGCCCGGTGGCGAACTCCGGTGGAATCGTCCAGTGGAACATGCTCATGTGCTTGCTATTCTCGCCGGTGACGAGGAATGACATAGGATGGCCACGCAGCATGACGCCTTTCCTCTCATCGGGCATGCGGATGACGGCATTGGCGCTCATATGATCCTCCTGTGGTTGGGCGCTACCTCTGGCATTTGCGCAACATCGGCCGCCCATGCCCGAAAGTCGTGAATCCCTTCGCAAAAATTTGCTAAAAGACTCGAATGACAGTCAGGGGCGACCTCTACCAGTTCGGCCCGTTCCGCCTCGATCCGGAGGTGGGCATTCTCTTTTACGGCGCTGAGCCGACCATGCTTGGGCAACGCGCGACTGCGCTGCTGTGCCTGCTGATCCAAAACGCCGGCGTACCCGTGTCCAAGGACGCGCTGATTGAGACCGGTTGGGGCGGATTGGCGGTTGCCGACAACAATCTGACGGTTCAGATCGCAGCCCTGCGCCGAGTGCTGGCCGACGCCGCGAATGCCGAGAGCTGGATCGAAACACTGCCGCGCCGCGGCTATCGCTATGTCGGGCCGGCTGTCGCCACGAATATTCGCGATACCTCGGTCGCCACCCGCGCCGAGTCAGCCCCGATCTTGCCCGAGAAGCCCTCCGTCGCGGTCCTGCCGTTCTCGAATTTGAGCGGCGATCCGCAGCAGGAGTACTTTGCCGATGGGATGGTCGACGACATCATCACAGGCTTGGCGCGCATCAAGTGGTTGTTCGTCATCGAACGAAACTCGACCTTCACCTACAAAGGTCGCGCCGTGGACGTGAAGCAGGTCGGCCGCGAGCTTGGCGTTCGCTATGTCCTCGAAGGCAGTGTGCGCAAGGCCGGCAGTAGCGTGCGTGTTACCGGGCAGATGATCGATGCATCGACCGGTGCGCATGTATGGGCCGAACGCTACGACCGCAGCTCCGAAGACATCTTTGCGCTTCAAGACGAGATCGCGCTGTCAGCAGTGGGCGCGATTGCGCCGAGCGTGCGGAAAGCCGAAATCGAACGTGTCAGACGGAAGCGCCCTGACAGTCTCGACGCCTACGATCTCGTGCTGCAAGCGCAGCCTGACGTCGATTCAGGTATGCCGGAGCAAGTGACCAGAGCGCTGGTGCTTCTCGAGCGCGCCATCGCGCTCGAACCAGCGTATGCGCTGGCGCATGGCAATGCCGCGATGTGCCACCATTGCTTGTTCCTTCGCGCCGGCCTGCAGGAGATCAACCGTACCTCTTCCATCCGCCACGCCCGGTCGGCCATCGTCCATGGACAAGACGATGCACTCGCCTTGACGTGGGCCGGCTTTTCCATCGGAATGGATGCACACGATCGCGCCGCTGCATTCACGACGTTGGAAGCAGCCCTCGTCATCAGCCCGTCATCGGCGCTGACCTATATTCTTGGCAGTGTCATTCTGGGATGGAGCGGCGAAGCGGAGCGCGCGATAGAATGGAGCGCGCAGGGCATGCGGCTAAGCCCTTTCGATTCGTGGGCCTGGGCCGCATTTGACGCCCAGGCAATGAGCCATTTGCTGCGAGGCCGTTACGAAGAAGCCTGCCGCGCGGCTTACAAGTCCGTTCAAGCCAATCCAGCGCATAGTATCACATATGTGCAATTGGCCGCCGCGCTGGCCAAGCTTGGCCGATTGGACGAAGCGAGGGCGGCCGCCGCGCGCGTGCTCGAGCTCCAGCCGGCCTTTCGCTACAGCCGCCAGTTTGCAGGCGTGAATTGCGCGCCCGCGCTCGCAAAGGCTCTTGGCAGCGCGCTACGGGACGCCGGATTGCCGGAGTAGCCCGACCAGCGACACGCCGTTGTCCTTTGAATTGGTTGTAACCGGAGCGCGACGACAACTTGCCGCCAACTCTCCAGCCTTCGTCCAGCTTGCGTCAATCAGGCTGCAGCCGCGCGCCAATGCATCCGCGCATCAGTTTGTCGCCGGGGCGGACTTTTTCTTCCGCTTGCCCTTGTCGGCGGCGGCTTTCGGCGCGTTTTCGTCATAGCCGGCGAAGGCCTGGTAGTCCTTTGCGGTCGGCTCGGGCACGATGACGTTCGGGTCGGTGAAGACGAACTGCGTCGCGGCCGAGGGATCAGTGATCTGGACCTGATACTGGTGGATCTGCGAATAGAGCACATCCGTGCCGTGCATCACCGCAACGCGGATCGGCATCGTGATCGTGCCCGGTGCGAACATCGGCCCCGGCACGACCCTGCCGGCCACCGCGATCTTCATCGACAGCTGGCCGTTGCCACGGCTGCAATCGCGGGTCACGTCGGTAATCGAGGCCTGGTAAATGATCTTGGCGGGATCGCGATCCGGATCGACGAGGGTGCCGTCGGGCGCGGCCTGGGCGGCAGCGGCTGCCTCGGCCGCCTGCGCGGCATCCTTCTTCTTGGGCTTGGCGCCGCCCTTGGCATAGATGTTGAAGTAGGCGGTGCCATCGCGCAGCGTCACTTTCGGGCAATAGGCCTGCAACTGGCTGGAAAGCACCTTGGGGTCCTGCGGTGGCGGTGGCGCCTGGGTGTCCTTCTTGCCAAGACCAAAGCTCAATATGCCATTGTCGCTCGATTGGCAGCCGGCGGCGGCAAGCATAAAGCCGGCAAGCGCCAGACCCGCGACAAAACGACGGTTGACCGAATGAAACGCCATGAACTGCACTTCCCTCTCGCAAAGCTGGTGACGTATATCAACGGCGCGGCAAAAATGCGACTGAGCCGGCTCGGAAAATTAACCAATTTGCGGTGGATGAACCCGCCGGCTGCAATGGACTGGTGACGATGCAATATGTGAGTACCCGCGGGGAGGCGCCCGCGCTTGGATTTTCCGACGCGGTGCTTGCCGGGCTGGCGCGCGACGGCGGGCTCTACGTGCCGCGCGAATGGCCGCACTTCTCGGCGGCGGATATCCGCGCCCTGCGCGGCCTCGCCTACCCCGACCTTGCCATCCGAGTGCTGACGCCGTTTCTCGACGGCGAGATCGCGGCGCCGGTCTTCGAGAGGCTGGTGCGCGAAGCCTACTCGACCTTCCGCCACGAAGCCGTCTGCCCGCTGGTGCAGACCGGGGCCAGCACTTTCGTGCTCGAGCTCTTCCACGGCCCGACGCTCGCCTTCAAGGACGTGGCCATGCAGCTGCTGGCCCGGCTGATGGACCATGTGCTGGCCGAGCGGGGACAGCGCGCCACCATCGTCGGCGCCACCTCAGGCGATACCGGGGGCGCGGCAATAGATGCCTTCGCCGGACGCGACCGCACCGACATCTTCATCCTGTTCCCGCACGGCAAGGTCTCGCCGGTGCAGCAGCGGCAGATGACGACCTCGAGCGCGGCCAATGTCCATGCACTGTCGATCGAAGGCAATTTCGACGATTGCCAGGGCCTGGTGAAGGACATGTTCAACGACCACGGTTTTCGCGACCGGGTCTCGCTGTCGGGCGTCAATTCGATCAACTGGGCCCGCATAATGGCCCAGATCGTCTATTATTTCTCCTCCGCGCTGTCGCTCGGCGCGCCGGACCGTCCGGTCTCCTTCACCGTGCCGACCGGCAATTTCGGCGACATCTTCGCCGGCTATGCCGCCAAGCGCATGGGGCTGCCGATCGAGCGGCTGGTCATCGCCACCAATGACAACGACATATTGGCGCGCACGCTGGCGAGCGGCGAATACCGCACCAAGGGCGTGTTCGCCACGACTTCGCCGTCAATGGACATCCAGGTGTCGTCGAATTTCGAGCGCCTGCTGTTCGAGGCGGCCGCCCGCAATGCGGAGACGGTGCGGCGCTACATGAACGGGCTGAAGCAGTCAGGCGCCTTCACGATCGAGGCGGGCGAAATCGCGAAGATACGTTCCGAATTCGATGCCGGCCGCGCCGGCGTCGACGAGGTCGCCGCCACCATCCGCTCGACGCTCGCGGCAAGCAACTATCTGCTCGATCCGCACACGGCGGCGGCCTTCCATGTTGCCTCAGGCAAGGTCGATAGCGATGTGCCCATGGTGGTGCTGGGCACCGCGCATCCGGCCAAGTTCCCGGCCGCCGTCGAGGCTGCCAGCGGCATCACGCCTGCCCTGCCCGCATGGCTGGGCGGCTTGATGACAGCCGACGAAAAATACACGGTACTTCCATCCGACCTGAAAATGGTGGAAGATTACGTCGGACGCCACACGCGGGCGGCGCGTTAAGGAGTACTAGCCATATGGGTGTTGAGGTAAGCCGTCTGTCGAACGGCCTGACAGTCGCAACCGAAACCCTTCCAAGCCTCGAATCCGTTGCCCTTGGTGCCTGGGTCAAGTCAGGCGCCCGCAATGAGCGTGACGAAGAGCACGGAATGGCCCATCTGCTTGAGCATATGGCCTTCAAGGGCACGAAAAGGCGCACCGCCTTCGAGATCGCCTCGGAAATCGAGAATGTCGGCGGCGAGATCAACGCCGCCACCAGCGTCGAGACCACATCCTATTACGCCAGGGTGCTCTCCGACGACGTGCCGCTGGCGGTCGATATCCTGGCGGACATCCTGCAGGAGTCCGAATTCGACCCTGAAGAGCTCGAGCGCGAGCAGCATGTGATCCTGCAAGAGATCGGCGCCGCGCACGACACGCCCGACGATATCGTCTTCGACCGCTTCACCGAGACCGCCTTCCGCCACCAGACGATCGGCCGCTCCATCCTCGGCACGCCGGAGACCGTCAAATCCTTCACCTCCAAGCAGTTGCACAATTTCATCCAACGCCAATACGCCGCCGAGCGAATGGTGATTGTGGCGGCGGGCGACATCAAGCACGACAATTTCGTGCGCGAGGTGGAAAGGCAGCTGGGCGGCTTCCGCGCCAAGGCGGAAAGCAACATTCCGCAATATGCGCAATATGTCGGCGGCGACTTCCGCGAGGACCGCGACCTGATGGACGCGCAGATCGTGCTCGGCTTCGAGGGCCGCGCCTATCATGTGCGTGACTTCTACGCCTCGCAGGTGCTGTCGATGATCCTCGGCGGCGGCATGTCGTCCAGGTTGTTCCAGGAGGTTCGCGAAAAACGCGGCCTGTGCTATTCGGTCTACGCGTTCCACTGGGGCTTTTCGGATACCGGCATATTCGGCGTCCATGCCGCGACCGGGCAGAGCGACATCGCCAAGCTGGTGCCGGTCATCATCGACGAATTGCAGAAGGCCGGTGAGAACATCATGCAGGAAGAGCTCGACCGCGCCCGTGCGCAATACCGCGCCGGCTTGATCATGTCGGCCGAAAGCCCGGCCAGCCGCGCCTCGCAGATCGCCAGGCAGCTGCTGCTGTTCGGCCGGCCGATCGCCAAGGAAGAGCTGATGGAACGGCTGGCGGCGCTCACCGTCGAGCGTCTGACCGATCTCTCGTCGCGGCTGTTTTCGACCAAGCCGACGCTCACTGCCGTCGGACCCGTGGGGACGCTGGCGCCCTATGAGGCGATCCTCGATTCGCTTGCGGGTCCGCAGACGACGGCCCGCAAGCTCGCCGTCTAGACCTGCTCAAGCGCCATGTTCGCGCTCCCTTTCTTTCGCCGCGACCTGCCGGCACTGAAGGGTGACAAGGTCACGCTGCGCGTGCCGCTGACCAATGACTACCGCGAATGGTCGGCGCTGCGCGGTGAAAGCCGCGCCTTCCTGGAGCCTTGGGAACCGCGCTGGACGCCGGACGAGTTGGACCGCACAGCATGGCGGCTGCGCATAAGCCGCTACCGCGAGGACTACGCACAAGGCACGGCGATCGCCTTCTTCATCTTCGAGAAGTCGAGCGGCAAGCTCGCCGGCGGCATCACGCTCGGCAACATCCGCCACGGCGTCGCGCAGAGCGGCCATATCGGCTACTGGATCGGCGAGCGCTATGGCGGCCGCGGCCTGATGACCGAAGCGGTCAAGCTGGTGTCGCGCTTCGCCTTCGATACGTTGAGGTTGCACCGGATCGAAGCGGCCTGTATTCCCGATAATGCCCGCTCGATCCGCGTGCTTGAAAAAGCCGGATTCCGGCGCGAAGGACTTCTGCGATCCTACCTCAGGATCAACGGTATCTGGCAGGATCATTACCTCTACGCCCGGATCGCGGACGATCCGCCGGGCGCTGGAACGAAGGGCTGATTGTTGACGATTTTTTCGCGATTCGCGTCGCTGCTCGCCCTTGTCCTGGCGATGGTCGTTGCGCTCTGCGCAGCCTCGCCGGCGTTCGCCGTTGAACCGATCAAGATCGCCCGCGACGACGTGGCGCTCGACCTCTCGCGTGCCTTCGATCTGTACCCGAATCAAGGCGAGAATTTCCAGGTCTCGACAGCCCCCGGCCCCGACGGCATCGTAAGGCGCATCGAGGTGGAAGCGAAGGATTCGCGCTCGAGTGGCGACTGGGCCGTGTTCGCGCTCGCCAACACCACCGACCAACAGCTCGACCGGCTGATCGTGGCGCCGCATTTCCGCCTGGTGAATTCCGGCATCTTCTGGCCCGATCTCGGCGCGACACGTATCGCCGCGATCACGCCCAGCGAAGGCTTCGCGCTCGACCGCCAGACCAGCCCCGATGCCGACGTGTTCCGGGTGACGCTGAACCCCGGCACTGTGGTCACCTTTGTCGCCGAGCTTGCCTCTCCGAAACTGCCGCAGGTCTATCTGTGGGATCCGGAATCCTACAAGGACTCGGTCAATTCCTATACGCTGTTCCGCGGCATCGTCATCGGCATTGCCGGCCTTTTGGCGTTGTTCCTGACCATCCTGTTCGTCGTCAAGGGGACCTCGATGTTCCCGGCCACGGCAGCGCTTGCCTGGGCGGTGCTTGCCTATATCTGCGTCGATTTCGGCTTCCTCAACAAGATCATCGAGATATCGCCCGGCAATGAACAGATGTGGCGCGCCGGAACGGAGGTGGCGCTGGCGGCGACCTTCGTTGTGTTCCTGTTCGCCTATCTCAACCTCAACCGCTGGCATGGCCATTTCAGCTACGGCGCGCTGGTCTGGATCCTCGGTCTGCTGCTGATCGCCGGCGTCGCCATCATCGATCCTGCGGTGGCGGCCGGCATTGCCCGCATCTCGTTTGCAGCCACGGCGCTGACCGGCCTCGGACTGATCATCTTCCTTGGCATTCGTGGTTACGATCGCGCGATCATGCTGGTGCCGAGTTGGGTCATGGTCTTGCTGTGGCTATGCGGGTCGTGGATGGCGATCACCGGAATGCTCGACAACGATATCGCCCAGCCGGCGCTGGGCGGCGGCCTGATCCTGATCATCCTTCTGATCGGCTTCACCGTCATGCAGCACGCCTTTGCCGGCGGTGGCGCCCATCAGGGCCTGTTCTCCGATCTCGAACGGCAGGCGCTCGCCGTCGCCGGATCGGGCGACATCGTGTGGGACTGGGACGTGCTGCGCGACCGGGTCGTCACCAGGCCGGATGTCAGCCTGCAGCTTGGCCTTGCCCCCAACAGTCTTGGCGGCGCGGCCCGCAACTGGCTGCCGGTGCTGCATGCCGACGACCGCGACACCTTCCGCACCACGCTCGACGTGGTGCTGGAGCACCGTCGCGGCCGCGTTGCACAGAATTTCCGCCTGCGCGGCGCCGACGGGCACTATCACTGGTTCTCGCTGCGCGCCCGCCCGGTGATTGGCTCGGACGGCGAGGTGATCCGCTGCGTCGGCACCATGGTCGACGTCACCGAGCAAAAGAAATCCGAGGAAAGGCTGCTGCACGACGCCGTGCACGACAATTTGACCGGCCTGCCCAACCGCGAATTGTTCATGAACCGGCTGGAGGCGATCATCTCGATCGCCCGCACCGAGGACAAGGTGCGCCCGACCGTCTTCGTCATCGACATCGACCGCTTCAAACAGGTCAATGACGGCCTCGGCATCTCCGCCGGGGACACCATCCTGCTCACCATCGCACGCCGCCTGCATCGGCTCTTGAAGCCCAAGGATTCGCTGTCGCGCTTTGCCGGCGACCAGTTCGCGCTGATGCTCCTGTCGGAACAGGATCCGGCCCGTATCGCCGCTGTGGCGGACGCCATCAAGCACGCCATCAACAACCCGATCACATTCGCCAAGCGCGAGATCGTGCTTACCGCCTCGATCGGGCTGATCACCTGGACGACGGCGCAGACCTCGTCCGAGGACATGGTCAAGGACGCCGAGCTTGCCATGCACCAGGCCAAGCGCTTTGGCGGCGACAGGATCGAGCCGTTCCGGCCGGCCTTCCGCACCGTCGGCACCGACCGGCTGCAGTTCGAATCCGACCTGCGCCGCGCCATCGAGCGCCGTGAATTCACCCTTGCCTACCAGCCGATCGTGCGGCTGGAGGATGGCAGCGTCGCCGGCTTCGAGGCGCTGCTCAGGTGGGACCATCCGCGTCGCGGCATGATCCCGCCGGGCGATTTCATTCCGGTGGCCGAAAGCTGCGGGCTGATCGTGCAGCTCGGCCTGTTCGCCATGCAGCAGGCGGCAGAGGACCTGGCGACCTGGCAGAAGCAGATCGGCGACGCGCCGCTGTCGGTTTCGGTCAACCTCTCCAGCCGCCAGTTGATCCGCCGCGACCTGGTCAGCGACGTGCGCTCGGTCATCGCGCGCGCCAATCTGAAGCCGCGCTGCTTCCGCCTCGAACTCACCGAGTCGCTGGTGATGGACAATCCGGAGCAGACCGCGCATGTGCTGACAAAGCTGAAGCAGCTCGGGATCGGGCTGTCGCTCGACGATTTCGGCACCGGCTATTCGTCGCTGTCCTATCTGACGCGTTTCCCTTTCGACACGATCAAGATAGACAAGAGCTTCGTCGACGACGCGACGCCGAAGCGCGCGGTGCTGCTCAAATCCATGGTCAACATGGCGCATGAGCTTGGCCTGTCGGTCGTGGCGGAAGGCATCTCGGACGAGAGCGATGCGCTGGAGCTGCGCCAGATGGGCTGCGAATATGTGCAGAGCTTCATGTTCGGCGCGCCGATGCCCGGCGACCAGGTGCTGAAGACGCTGAAGGAACAGTACCCGCTTACGCAGGCCTGATCACGCGTGGCCGGCCGCCAGGCTGAGATGGGCGAGATCGATGCCGATCGAAGCGAGGATGCGGTCGTATTTGCGCTCGATATCGGTGTCGAACAAGAGCTCCGGCGTCGCCGGACAGGTCAGCCAGCCATTCTCGGCGATCTCGCTTTCCAGCTGCCCGGCGCCCCAGCCGGAATAGCCGAGCGCCATCAGCGCATGCCGGGGCCCTCTGCCGGACGAGATGGCGCGCAAGATGTCGACGGTGGCGGTCAGGCAGATGTCGTCGGAGACGCTGAGCGAGGATTCCACCCGGTAATCGCCGGAGTGCAGGACGAAGCCGCGGCTGCGGTCCACCGGCCCGCCGTTGCGCACGACGAAGTCGCGCGCATGCGCCGGCAAGCGGATCGCCTCCTGCTCGTTCATGATGCCGAGTTGCACCAGAAGGTCCGGAAACAGCATCTGCTGCGTCTGGTTGATGATCAGGCCCATCGCGCCCTCGTCGCTGTGGGCGCAGATGTAGATGACTGAGCGCGTGAAGCGGTCGTCCTTCATGCCGGGCATGGCAATCAGGAACTGATCGTCGAGAAAACCGCGTCCGGCGGTCGTCTTCTTGTGGCGCAACAAGTCCATGGAAGGGAGGGTAACCCGTTTCCGGGGCGCCGAAAAGATGCGCGACGCGCGATTTGAGGGTTGGCTGCCGCCGTAGAATTCGCCGCTCACTTGCGGGCGGCGTGCACGATCTCACGCAAATATGATACCGAAAGGCTCATGACATCATTGCGCAGCCACGAACTGACGATCAAATCACTGCCATGCGAAGCCTGAAGATCCTGCTGCTCTGCTCCGCCGTTGGACTGGGAATGAGCGTTCCCGCATCGGCCTCCTCGTCGATCTGGTACAACAGCGAAGGCGGCAAGGTGCGGCTTGTGACCAGCGGCAAGCCCGACGAGGCCGGGCGTGTCCAGGGCGTGCTCGAAATCGCACTGAAGCCTGGCTGGAAGACCTATTGGCGCGATCCAGGCGACGCCGGCGTGCCGCCGCAGATCGACATTTCGCCCAGCACCAACATTACGAGCGCCGCAATCTCGTTTCCGCCGCCGCAACGCCACGACGACGGCTACGGCAAATGGGCTGGCTACGATCATCCGGTTTCACTGCCGGTGACCTTCATGCTGTCGGCCGCCGACCAGCCGGCCGTCATTGTGGCCGATGTCTTCCTCGGCATCTGCGAGACGATCTGCATTCCCGTGCAGACGCGGCTGAGCCTCGACCCGGCTTCCGATGCGGACAATGTGAAGGACACTGCGCAGGTGCAAGGGGCATTCGCGGCGCTGCCGGCGCCATCAAGGCCCGATTTTGGCGTCAACGTGCTGCCCGGCGACCACGAGACGCTGGTCGTCGAGGCGAGCTTCCCCGGCGACCCGCAAGCGGCCGACTTCTTCGTCGCCGGCGAGCGGGACTATATGTTCGGCGCCCCGATGCGCAGCGAAAAGGACGGCAAACTGGTGTTCACGGTGCCGATCCTCGACCGGCCATCGACCACGCCGACCGACGGCGGGCTCCATTACACGCTGACCAGCGCCGAGGGCGCTGTCGAGGGTCTGCTGCCGTTTCCGTGACACTCCAATTGGTGCGCAGTTCGAGACATCCTTTGCTCCAGGCGCGCCAGCGGTTGCGGACGGCATCCGAGTTCGCTATCGCAAGGGAAACATCCTGCCACACTTCCCACCCCATCATCGAACGAGGTATTCAATGATCTCCGTTGGCGACAGACTGCCCGATGCGACCTTCAAGACGATGACCGCCGACGGTGCCAAGCCGATCACGACGGCTGACCTCTTCGCGGGCAAGAAGGTCGTGCTGTTCGGCGTTCCCGGCGCCTTCACGCCGACCTGCAGCAACAACCACCTGCCCGGCTATCTGGAAAACCATGACGCCATCCTGGCGCGCGGCGTCGACACGATCGCCGTGGTCTCCGTCAACGACGTGCATGTCATGGGTGCCTGGGCGCGCTTCAGCGGCGGTGAGGACAAGATCCTCTATCTGGCCGACGGCAGCGGCGACTTCGCCAAGTCGGTCGGTCTCGACAATGACCTTTCCGCAAACGGCATGGGGCTGCGCTCGAAGCGTTTTTCGATGATCGTCGAGGACGGCAAGGTCACCGCTCTCAACGTCGAGACCAAGCCCGGCGTCGACACGTCGGGTGCCGCGCACATCCTGGAACAGCTCTAGCACTGGACCGGGCCGACCCGGACCAGACATTGCCAAGGATCGCGCCCGGCCGCGCTTGATGTTTCTTGCCTTCGGGGGACCTGACCGATGTTCGATGTAATCTGGCGCAGTGTGGCGATCGGCATCGGCGCGACGTTGCTGATGGATATCTGGGCTGTTTTCCTCAACAAGGCCTTTGCCCAGCCGCGGCCGAACTGGGGGCCGGTCGGCCGCTGGGTCTGGCACCTCAGGAGCAAGGTCTTCCACGACGATATCGGCGAAGCCGCGCCTTACGCGCATGAAGTGGCGCTGGGCTGGGCCTTCCACTATTTTGTAGGCATCGTCTACGGCATCATCCTGGTCGTGCTCGCGGGAACGGCGTGGCTCGCCCAGCCGACCTTCCTGCCAGCCTTCATCCTCGGCATCGTCACCGTCGGCGCCGGCTGGTTCCTGCTCGCGCCCGGTATGGGCGCCGGCTGGGCCGCCTCGAAGCGGCCAAATCCGATGCAGATCCGCGCCCTCAACCTCGTCTCTCACACGATGTTCGCGCTGGGACTCTACGGCACCGCCCTCATGATCCGTTGAGGAGCACAGCTATCATCCCCGACTGATTACAATTCACCGATGGTGCGCGGCTTCATCGAGGCAACGGTGTCGATGATTTCCTTGCGCAGCGCTTCCTTCTGCGCCTCGAATTGCTCCCGCGTGATGCCTTGACCGCCGGTGGCGGTGACACCGAATTCCTCCAGCGCGAATTCGTAACGCGTTTTCCATCTGATCACATGCTCGGTCATCAGCTGGGTGAGCGCCGGCTGCGCCCGGATGCGCCGGCAGGCCGCACAATTGCGTGGTCCGCGCATCCACCGCCAGCATGATGACATTCCGTCGTCGAAACCGATGAGATCCATCTGGGCATAGAGGAACGCGCCATGCTCGCCGTCCCAGATCGATTGATCGATGACCAGGAAGGGGGCGGCACGGCAATAGCCATGGCGTGCCGCCATATCGCGGTTGAAGGTCTCGGAGCGCTTCTGAAGCCGGTATTTGGCCGTGGCGAAGAGGGCGATGTAGTCGTCGGCCGTGCGCATTATGTTGCGCTGATCGTCCGGCGCGAAGCCGAGCTCGCGCAGCATGGAGCCGATTTTCGGATCGTCCCAGAGTTCCTTGGAGAATACGCACGTCACGCCGTCGGCATCGGGCGTCGGACGCATCCTTTTCTTGAGCTCGGCAAAGCTGTGCTGCTGCTTGCCGAAAATCCTGCGCCCGAACATCGCCACCATGCCTTGTGCCAGGTCGATCGCGGCAGCATATGGCGCCGGGCGTAAAAGTGATTTTAACCAGAAGCCTAGACTTGCTCGCTTCCGGCCAAATCAACCATCCAGTCGCGGTGCCGGCCTGTCGATCGGCCGCCATGCGTGGACGACGCGTCGCATGCTGATTTCGTAGGCGAAATAGTTGCCACCACCCGCTGGCTGGTCCGCCTCGCGGCTGATTTCCCGCCCGGTCAGGGAAAGCAGCAGGAGCGTTCCCACGCCCCCGTGGCCCACGAAAGCAATATCGCCGGGGCCGTCGACGCCGAGCACCGCGTCGACTTCGCTCACGATACGGCGCTGGGCATCGATGGCCCTTTCCCATCCGCGAATGCTGCTGTGTGGATTGGCGAAGAATTGGTCGGCGACCGCCTCGAATTCCGGCGGCGGCAGGAAACCCGTTGCCGACCGATCGTTCTCGTGCATCCGTTCCCTCACCTCGACCGTGAGGTTCAGATGCCTTGCGAGGATCTCGGCGGTTTCGATCGCCTTGCGTTCAGCCGACGACACGACACGCCGGATCGACCCGATCCAGGGCTGGTCGAGCATTGTGGACGCTCTGGCTCGCCCGATGTCGGATAGCCCCCACTCCGGCACCGGAACGTTGGCATCGACCTGAACCTGGGGATGCGTGATGTAGTATGCGGTCGCCACGATAGAGGGTCTTCCTGCCGGGGAGCGGAGCCGCTTGCGGAATCAATAGCTCTGCGTCGAGCGCCGCGGCTTTGCCGCTGTCGGCTGCGTAGCTTGTGCCGCCGGCTGCGGTGCCACGGCAGGCCTGACGGGGCCTTTCTTGAACGGCGCCATGCCTTCGCGAGCGAGCTCGTCGGCGCGCTCGTTCTCGGCATGGCCGGCATGGCCCCTGACCCAGTTCCAGGTGACCTGGTGACGCCGGTTGGCTTCGTCCAGCGCCTGCCAGAGCTCGCCGTTTTTGACCGGCTTCTTGTCGGCGGTCCTCCAGCCGTTCTTCTTCCAGCCATGGATCCACTTGGAAATGCCGTCCATGACGTATTTGCTGTCGGTGTGAAGTTCGACCGCGCAAGGCTCCTTCAGCGCGTTCAGCGCCGAGATGGCAGCGAGCAATTCCATACGGTTGTTGGTGGTCTCGGCCTCGCCGCCCGACAGTTCCTTGGTCTTGCCATTGAATCGCAGGATGGCGCCCCAGCCGCCGGGGCCCGGATTGCCCGAGCAGGCGCCATCCGTGAAGATTTCAACATGCTTGGTCATAGCAATCCGTATTCAGAGGGAGATTTGATCGCCCGATGGAACCGCATCCGGCGGATATATTCGGTCGGGTCGCGCTTCATGACCAATCCGCCGTTGGGAATGGTCAGCCAGTCATAAAGCCGGGTCAGCATGAAGCGCAACGCCGAGCCGCGCGCCAGCATCGGCAGCGCCGCCTTCTCGTCGCCGCTCAAAGGCCGCACACTCTGGTAGCCGGCGAGCAGCGCCGTACCCTTGGTCAGGTTGAAGGAAAAGTCCTTCTCGAAGCACCAGGCGTTGAGGCAGGTGGCGACGTCATAGGCGTAGAGATCGTCGCAGGCGAAATAGAAATCGATCAGGCCGGACAGTTTCTCGCCGAGGAAGAAGACATTGTCGGGGAAAAGGTCAGCATGGATGATGCCTTCCGGCAGGTCCTTCGGCCAGTTGCGCTCGAAATCGGCGAAATCGGCATCGACCTCGGCTGCCAAGCCGGGCTCGACCTCGTCGGCCCGGTCGCGCGAGGCGTCCCACAATTTGCGCCAGCCGTCGATGGCGAGGGCATTCGGCCGCCGCAAGGCAAAATCCCGGCCGGCGAGATGAAGTTCGGCCAGCGCCTTGCCGACTTCGCCGCAATGCGCCGCCGTCGGCCGCCGCAGCGACAGGCCTTCGAGGAAGGTGATGATGACGGCGGGCCGGCCGGCGAGCTGGCCGATGACGGTGCCGTCGTGCGCGGTGACCGGCAGCGGGCAGGAAATGCCCTTTCGCGCCAGATGACCCATCAGGCCGAGGAAGAACGGCAGGTCAGCCTTGTCAACGCGCTTCTCATAGAGCGTCAGGATGTAGGAGCCGCTGGTGGCGTGCAGCAGGAAGTTGGAATTCTCGGTACCTTCGGCGATGCCCTTGTAGGACAAGAGTTCGCCGACCGGATAGGCCTTCAGGAACGCGCCAAGCTCGCCCTCGCTGACATCGGTATAGACGGCCATGGGCGCTTCACGCGGCTCCGTTGACGAAGGCCATGTCGGCCGCCGTCAGTTCGACATCGCGCAAAACCCGCATCACCGGAAAGTCCTCCGTTTCGGTCGCCGTCACCGCCAGCTCGATCGTCACGTCGAAGCGCTGCCGGAAGGCATCGATGATCTCATCGACAATGATCTCCGGCGCCGAGGCGCCCGCCGACAGGCCGAGCGTCGAGATATTGGCGA
>NZ_RZOJ01000780.1:0-843 GCF_003998845.1 Mesorhizobium sp. M4A.F.Ca.ET.022.05.2.1
CGTTTCGTCGGGCTGGCCGACAGGCTGGTTCCCTGGCTGGCCGCGGCTGCCGTGCTCCTGCTTGCCGCCGGTCTCTATATGAGCTTCACCGCGCCGGAGGACTTCCAGCAAGGCATCACCGTGCGCATCATGTACATCCACGTGCCTTTCGCCTGGCTCGCCATGATGTGCTATTCGCTGATGGCGGTTTCGGCGCTCGGCACGCTGGTGTGGCGCCATCCACTGGCCGATGTCGCGCTGAAATCGGCGGCCCCCATCGGCGCCACCTTCACAGCACTTGCGCTGATCACCGGCTCGATCTGGGGCAAGCCGATGTGGGGCACCTGGTGGGTGTGGGACGCGCGGCTGACATCGGTCTTCGTACTTTTTTTGATGTATCTCGGCATCATCGCGCTGACGCGTGCGCTGGATGACGTCAGCCGCGCCGCCTGGGCCGCCGCCATCATCACCCTGGTCGGCTTCATCAACATCCCGATCATCAAGTTTTCGGTCGACTGGTGGAACACCCTGCACCAGCCGGCCTCGGTATTCCGCATGGGCGGCTCGACCATCGACGCCTCCATGCTGAGGCCGCTGCTGGTGATGGCGCTCGGCTTCACCGTGCTGTTCTTTGCGCTGCACCTGATGGCGATGCGCACGGAGATTTTCCGCCGCCGGGTGATCGCCATGCGCAGGGTTGCCGCCAGGCAGGCGGAGCGGGCTCCCCCTTCTCCCCTTGTGGGAGAAGGTGCCGCCGAAGGCGACGGATGAGGGGTGTTCCAGGTAACGCCAACGGTACACTCCGCTGGAACACCCCTCATCCGTCTCGGCGCTGCGCGCCGATCCATCTTCTCCCACAAGGGG
>NZ_RZOJ01000781.1:0-835 GCF_003998845.1 Mesorhizobium sp. M4A.F.Ca.ET.022.05.2.1
ACCCAAACACGCTCCGGCCACCCAGCAGATGCGACTGGTCCATCTCGCCGGCGACAATCTCCTTCAAGCTCGGCCCCGTCACATAGCGCTCCATCCGGCGTGACTCCCCGTCCAGCCGCTTGAGCGCCTGCAACTCCTCGTCGCGCCCGAGCCTGGCCTTGCTCACCGCCGATTTCAGCACCGATATGGTCTCGTCATAGACCTTCAGCGGCACGGGGAAGGGGTGGCGGTCCTTGCCGCCGTGGGCGAGCGAGAAGCGCGCCGGGTCGGAGAAGCGGTAGGGTGCGCCGTGCACCACTTCCGAGACCATGGCGAGCGCGCGCACGGTGCGCGGGCCGACGCCCGGCACCAGCAGCAGCTCGGGAAAATCCTTGGGGCCGCTTTCGATCGCGGCGGAAATGTTGCCGTGCAGGCGGCGCATGACGATGTCGCTCTCGCGCACGTCGTGATGCACCGGCATGACGAGGTTGGGCAGCATCGGCTGCGCGGCCGGTTCCGGCTCAGGCCTCACGATTTCCGGGGGCTCCAGCACGGCGAGCTCGGTCAGGATCTTTTCCGGGCTCATCGTCTTCAGAAGCTGGATCTGGCCGCCGCGCGCTTTTTCGGCGCGCCGGTCGGTGAGGTTGACGATCTCGCCCTGGCGCTCGCCCTCGATCGCCGCATGCGGCTGGTCGACGAAGCTGGTCAAGCCTTCCGACAGCCAGTGGTAGCGGCGCGCCTGGCGGGCGTCGCCGTTCATCCCCTGCTGCACCACCACCCAGCGCCCGTCATCGGTGACGATGAAGCCGTGCAGATAAAGGTCGTAGCCGTCCTGCACCGCGGCGCTGTCCACCTT
>NZ_RZOJ01000782.1:0-811 GCF_003998845.1 Mesorhizobium sp. M4A.F.Ca.ET.022.05.2.1
GCCCAAGCGCTGGAAGGTGATCGCACGCTTCCCCTCTTATCATGGCGGCACGCTTGGCTCGCTCGCGGTCACCGGCGATGATGCCCTGGCCGAAACCTTCAAGCCGATGATGCGGGCGATGCCGACCGTGCCGGCACCGACGGCGTGGCGCGACCGCGACAATCTTTCGATGGAACAGCGTGGCATTCGCTATGCCGACATGCTGGAGGAAAAGATCCAGACGGAAGGCCCGGAGAATGTGCTGGCCTTCATCATGGAACCGGTCGGCGGGGCAGCGACGGCTGCGCTAGTCGCGCCCGACAGCTATTATCCGCGCATCCGCGATATCTGCGACCGCTACGGCATCCTTCTGATCCATGACGAGGTGATGAGCGGCGCCGGCCGCACCGGCAAATTCCTCGGCGGCGACCACTGGAACTGCAGGCCGGACCTGGTCGCGCTGTCGAAGGGGCTGGGCTCGGGCTACGCGCCGCTCGGCGCGCTGGCAGCACCGAAGCGGCTGGTCGAGCCGCTGCTTGCCGCCGGCGGCTTCCAGCACGGCCACACCTATGCCGGCAATCCGCTCGCCTGCGCCGCCGGACTCGCAGTGCTCGGCGAGATGGATCGTCTCGACCTTATCGCGAACGCCGCCGCGATGGGCGACGTGCTGATCGGCGAACTGAGGGCGTTGCAAAAGCGCTTTCCCTTCATCGCCGACGTGCGCGGCAAGGGTCTGCTGCTCGGCGCCGAGATGGTTGCCGATCCGGAGACGCTGACGCCGATCGCGCCGGGCAAGAAGGCGACGCAGCGCCTGCTCGACCTCGCCTATGAA
>NZ_RZOJ01000783.1:0-795 GCF_003998845.1 Mesorhizobium sp. M4A.F.Ca.ET.022.05.2.1
GCCGGATTCGCCGATAACGCCGAGATTGCGCCCCTTTTCGACGACCAGGCTGACGGAATCGACCGCGCGGATAAGTGGCAGTCCGTCAGCCCGCATCGCGCCATAGCCGGCCGTCACATTGTCTATACGCAGCAGCTGCTTCGTCCCGGCATCTGCGTCGGCATGCCCTTGCCGCGGCTTCGGTTCGAAGGCGGCTAGCAGTTCGCGCGTATAGGGGTGCCGGGCAGCTGAAAGGATTGCCGCTGTGGTGCCTGTCTCCTGCACCTCGCCGCCCTTCAGCACCACGATGCGGTCGGCGATCTGGGCGACGACCGCGAGATCGTGGGAAACATAGACACCTGCGATCCCGCCCGCCCGCATGACCGACTTGAATGCCTTCAGCACGTCGATCTGCGTCGTCACGTCGAGTGCCGTCGTCGGCTCGTCGAAGATCACCAGCTTGGGATCGCCGATGAGCGCCATGGCCGCCGACAGCCGCTGCAATTGACCGCCCGAAACCTGGTGCGGATAACGGGCGCCGATCCCTTCGGGGTCCGGCAGCGACAAGGCCCTGAACAGCTCGACTGCGCGTCGGCGGGCCTGTTCGGGCGGCATCAGCTTGTGGATGCGCGTGACCTCGATGACCTGCTCCATGATGGTGGAGGAGGGGTTGAAGGAGGCGGCGGCACTTTGCGGGACATAGGCAATGTCGGTGCCGCGCAGCCTGGCGCGTTCCTTTTCGGAAAGGGCGGCCATGTTCTTGCCGTTGACGTTGATCTCGCCGCCGGTGATCCGGCAGCCGGGCCGCGCATAGCC
>NZ_RZOJ01000784.1:0-785 GCF_003998845.1 Mesorhizobium sp. M4A.F.Ca.ET.022.05.2.1
GCGATGCCTCGGCAGCGCC
Source organism: Mesorhizobium sp. M4A.F.Ca.ET.022.05.2.1 (assembly GCF_003998845.1). NCBI lineage: Bacteria > Pseudomonadati > Pseudomonadota > Alphaproteobacteria > Hyphomicrobiales > Phyllobacteriaceae > Mesorhizobium > Mesorhizobium sp. M4A.F.Ca.ET.022.05.2.1. The sequence continues at coordinate 20 of NZ_RZOJ01000784.1, forward strand.
TTGTGAAGAATGCCCGCCGATCATCCTGGTTATGTCGGTCGCCGCTTCGCGCACCAGCGGACCGATATCGGCCAGACGCTCCGGCGTCACCCGAACGGTGGGCCCGGACACCGAAACGCCGCCGATCGGCTCGCCGAACTCGTTGAAGATGGCGGCGGCCACGCAGCGCATTCCCGGGTGCCGCTCCTCGTCGTCGACCGACCAGCCGCGATGCTTGATCGCGACGAGATCACGGGCCAGCGCCGAAATGTCGGAAATCGTCTTGTCGGTGAAGCGCTCCAGCCCGGCGCGACGCAGGATGGCAGCGACACGCTCGGGATCGAGATGCGCCAGCACCGCCTTGCCGATGCCGGAGGCATGGAAGGAGCTGCGCGTGCCCGGCCGGAAGAAGGCGCGGATCGCCTGGTGCGTCTCGACCTGGCTGACGAAGACGACGCAATCGTCCTCGGCGACGCCGAGATTGGCGGTCTCGCCGGTCTTCTCCATCAGTTCCTGCATGACGATGCGGGCGCGGTCGACCAGCTTGCGGCGGCGCAGGAACGCGGCGCCCATGCGGTAGGTCTCGACGCCGATCGACCACAGCTGGTCGGTGCCGTCGAACTCGACCATGCCGTGGTTCTCCAGCGTCGTCAGCATGCGGTAGGCGGTGGAGGCGGCAAGGCCGCTTTGCGCCGATATCTCGCTCAGCGACAGGCCGCTGCCTTCGGCGACGATGGCAAGGATGCGCAAGGCGCGGTCGAGCGACTGCACGGAGGCGGCTTCGGAC
>NZ_RZOJ01000785.1:0-785 GCF_003998845.1 Mesorhizobium sp. M4A.F.Ca.ET.022.05.2.1
GGGCTATCGGCGGCTTGCCGAGCTCGGATCGCCGAAGCTGACATCGGTGCGCAGTGTCGGCGGCGGCGCCGCCAACGCCGCCTGGACCGCGATCCGGCAGCGTAAGCTCGGCGTCGATTTCGTGCCGGCGCTGTCTGACGAGGCAGCCGCCGGCACGGCGCGGCTGGCGCTCAGGGGCGCAAACGAGGCGGGGCTGCTGTGAACGCGAAATTGGCCAGACATCTCGATGGGATTGAAGCGCTTGCCGAGCGCTACGACGTTTTCCTGCTCGACCAGTTCGGCGTGTTGCATGACGGGCAGCAGCCTTATGCCGGCGCGGTGGAAGCCCTGTCGGCGCTGAAGCGCGCCGGCAAGACAGTGGTGCTCATTTCGAACTCTGGCAAGCGGGCGGAGCCGAACGAGCGCCGCCTGAAGAAGCTCGGCTTCGAAGAGGCTAGCTGGGATCACTTCGTCTCCTCCGGCGAGGTGGCGTGGCGCGCCTTCCGCGACATGGCGGCCTCGGGCGCGCTGAGGGGCGGAACGAAATGCCTGCTGATCAGCCGCGACGGCGACCGCTCGGCGATCGATGGCCTGCCGCTGGCCCTGACCGATAACAGCGACGATGCGGAGCTGGTGCTGATTTCAGCCAGCGAAGGCGACCGCTACGATCTCGACCACTATCGCGCTCTACTCGGTCCGGCTGCGGCGCGGCAGGTGCCGTGCTTCTGCACCAATCCGGACAGGATCATGCTGACGGCGGTCGGACCGCGCTTCGGCGCCGGCGAACTCGCCGATCTCTACGAAAG
>NZ_RZOJ01000786.1:0-781 GCF_003998845.1 Mesorhizobium sp. M4A.F.Ca.ET.022.05.2.1
ATCTTAGCGAAGCTAAGTGTTAGAAATCGCAAGAGAGGGGATTTGCTTGGGAGCTCCCTTTGCGGACTTCGGCCAGGATTGTCAGGCAAACGCCGTCGATGTTTCGCACCACTTCGTCGTTCCAGAAGCGCAGGGTCCTGAAGCCTTTCATCGCAAAATGCCGGTCGCGCCGGCATCCCGTTCCGACTCTGAATGCTGGCCGCCGTCGACCTCGACGATCAGCCGCGCCTCGAAGCAGACGAAGTCGAGAATGTAGCCGTCAAGTGGCACCTGCCGCTTGAACTTCAGACCCTCGAGCTGCCTGTTGCGCAGCACCTGCCACAGGATGTTCTCGGCCTTCGTCGCATCGGCACGCATGGCTCTTGCAAAGACACGGCGCTGTGGCGGAACCTGTTGGCGCATGTGCGTGAAAATCCCCTCTCTTGCGATTTCTAACACTTAGCTTCGCTAAGATGTTGAAATCGCTCTCTCCCCCACGAGGGGGGAGATAGGCGCCTCAACCCCTTACCTTCTCACCGCCCGGCCTTTCTCCCCCTCAGCCCAGCCCCGCCAGCTTCGCCGCATCCCGGATGGCCCTAACGGCCTCCGGGTTGGTCACGGGATAGCCCGAGATGAAACCCTCGACGGAAAAGTCGGGGAACTCGGCCGCGAGCCGCGCCACGAATCCGGCCGCCTCGGAGCCCTCGCCCGACGCCGCATGGGAAAGCGCCAGGAACATCAGCACATTGGGCGAGTCCGGCGTGCTTCGGCGCAAGGCCGCGATGGCTTCCCGGTGCCTGCC
>NZ_RZOJ01000787.1:0-774 GCF_003998845.1 Mesorhizobium sp. M4A.F.Ca.ET.022.05.2.1
GCGCTTACCTCCTCCTTGTGGGGAGGGTCGCCGCGAAGCAGCGGGGCGGGGCTGCGCCGTACGATCCTACCGCCGCCCGAACAGCCGCTCGATATCGGCGAGCTTGAGCTCGATATAGGTCGGGCGGCCGTGGTTGCAGGTGCCGGAGCCGGGCGTCGCCTCCATCTGGCGCAGCAGCGCGTTCATCTCTTCGGGCTTGAGCAGCCGCCCCGAACGTACCGAGCCGTGGCAGGCCATGGTCGCGGCGATATGGTGCAGCCGCTCCTTCAGCGTCTCGACCGTGTCGTTGTCGGCGATCTCGTCGGCGAGGTCGCGCACCAGTTGCTGCACGTTGGTCTCGCCGAGCATCGAAGGCGTCTCGCGCACCGCCACCGCGCCAGGGCCGAAGCGCTCGACGCCGAGGCCGAATCTGGCCAGCGTTTCGGAGTGCATGGCCAACCGCTCGGCGTCGTCCTCCGGCAGGTCGACGATCTCCGGCAGCAAAAGCATCTGCGAGGGCACCGCGCGCGAGTACAGCGCGTTCTTCAAGGCCTCGTAGACCAACCGCTCATGCGCGGCGTGCTGGTCGACGATGACAAGGGAATCCCTGGTCTGGGCGACGATATAATTCTCGTGCACCTGCGCGCGCGCCGCGCCCAGCGCCGTGCCGAGCAGCGTCTCGGCCGGCTCGTCCCGGCCGGCGCGCGCATCGGCGCTGGCAAGCGGCCCAGCTTCGAACGCCGCCTGTTCGCTTTCGCCGAAGCCGGCCCCTTGCGGCCGGGTGTCGCCATATCC
>NZ_RZOJ01000788.1:0-766 GCF_003998845.1 Mesorhizobium sp. M4A.F.Ca.ET.022.05.2.1
GGGGAGGCTACGCTCGATCAGCGCGTCGAGGCGGCGGCCGACATCGCGCTTCCAGCCCGGCATGGCGGCGATGTAGGCCTGCACCGGGGCGTCGCCATAGCCCTTGGCGATCTGTGGGTTGCCGCCTGAGAGCAGGACCGGCTCCGCGCCGGGCCGCTGGGCGGTGAGCTTCGATCGTTGGCGCGCCTTGGCCATCTATCCGCCCGCGCGCTGCTCGTCGCGTGACCTAGCGAGATAAGGCAGCACGAACATGTACAGGCCGGAAAACAGCAGCAGGAAGAGCGGCAGGAGTGGCGAGTAGACCACCCAAGCCGGAGGCTCCCCCAATGCCATGGCGACGAAGTTGGCGATGACGGTCACCGTAAAGGCGATCGACAGCCAACGATGAATTTGCCGAATCCATTGGCTAAGGCTCAATGCGACCTCCTCTGAAAAAGCCAACGGGAACCCTACCAGCGGGCCAATTGAGTAATCTGGACGAGATTGCCGCAGCTGTCGTTCACCTGCGCGATGGTCGAGCCGGTGACTTCGGTCGGCGCCATGGCGAAGGCGCCGCCACGTTCCTTGATGCGCTCGTGGTCGCCCTTGATGTCGTCCGTGAAGAGCATGACGGCGGGCTGGCCCTGCTTGAACATCGCCTGTTGGTAAGACTTGGCCGCGGGATTGTCGTTCAGCGCCAGCTGCAGTTCGGTCCCCTCGGGCTCGTCGGACGAGGCCACCGTCAGCCAGCGAAACGGTCCATTGCTGAAATCGGCCTTCTTGGTGA
>NZ_RZOJ01000789.1:0-756 GCF_003998845.1 Mesorhizobium sp. M4A.F.Ca.ET.022.05.2.1
CGGCGCAAGGCCGGAGGGCTCCGGCAGCACCGCCACCGTTTCCGGCAGCGCGACGGTCGGCGTGTCGTCCTCGACGGCAGGGGTAGCGGCTGCCGACAGGGCGGGCGCGGCCTTCATCTGCGAGGTCGAGGTGCAACCGCTGAGGCCGGCAGCTGCAACGAGCGCGCCGATCGCGGTGAGGATGATTTTCGCTGCCAAGCCCTGCAGGTCCGATTGTCGGTTGTTAAGAAGTCCTTACACCAGCGATTCTCGGCCGGCAATCAGGGCCATCCGCTGGTTTTCGGGTGGCGGAACTCGCTGCAAGCTGCGATATTGTTCCCTATCTGTACCGTACCTGTACCCGTTTTTCGCGGTTTGCGGAAAGGAGCCCAGCATGGAAAAGACATCCGCGATCACAGCCGGTCACGCAGTGTTAGAAACAGTGATCGGATTCACGGGCATTGCCTGGAGCGAAACCGGGCTGATCCGGCTCTGCTTGCCCGAGCGCAGCCGCGAGGCGGTCGAGCGCCGGCTGTTTCGCCATAGTGGCGTGTCAAGCTCGACCGACCGGCCGCAATGGGTGATGGACCTGATCGCCGCGATCAGGGCCTATGCCGCCGGCGAGGACATCGATTTCTCCAGCGTGCCGGTCGATCTTGCCGGCGTCGACGATTTCCGCCTCGCCATCTATGACGCGGCGCGCAAGCTCGGCTTTGGCGAGACCACCACCTATGGCGAGTTGGCGAAGCGCGCCGGCCATCAAGGGCTCGCCAAAGC
>NZ_RZOJ01000078.1:0-19331 GCF_003998845.1 Mesorhizobium sp. M4A.F.Ca.ET.022.05.2.1
GTCCAGGTGTCGCCCGGCGCGACCGCGATCGATCGGAAAACGGCGTACGGTTGCCCATCAAGAGTGATTTCCAGGTCGAATCGCTGAGGTTGGGTCTCGGCGCTCCTGATGCCGACGGTGATCCGGCCGGACCCGGCGCTGGCCCATGGCAACAGCCAGAACTCCGTGTACTTGAATTCCCGGTGGGCCGCTTCGTCCCGGACGGCCAGCGCGTAGGCTCCGCTCGCCACAAGCACCGCTAGCATCACCGCGGCCCCCTGCCAAAGTCGCAGCGGCGCAAGCGCCGGCCGGGCTGGCAGATCGGGAGTGTCGCGTCGGATGGCGGCCACCAGCGCCGCGGCGGCTGTCACCGCGCAGAACCAGACCGCCCAGCCGAGCGGCGTAAGGAAGCCTGTGGCGTTCAGGGCAAAGCCCCCGGCAATGCCGGCGGCCAAGCTTGCTCCGACCGCGTAGGTGAGGTGTTGCAGCACCGAGGTGGTCCGGACGCCAATGGCCCGCAGAATCGAGTGGCCCGAGACGACGAACATCATGGGCGCACCCAAGAGGGTACGGAGGAACACGCTGTCGCTGAGCGCAACGGCCGCCACCGTGACCGCCGCCCACAGACAGGCGACCAGGAGGTCCCGCTTGTTAGGAATTCCCATGCAATCCCCTCACGTCGTAGATCACGATCGAGCCGTTGTCGTAAATGCGGGCGACGCCCTGGACATCATTGAACTTGAGCAGCGCTGCGCCCGAAAGCGGCAGTCCCTTCTGCCGTTGCCACGGCTGAAAGTAGAAGCCCAGCACCGGCGGAGCCGTGGTCAGGCGCAGGTCCACCAGCAGGAAATCAATGTCGCTTCCTGCCAAGGCCCAAAACTCTTCAGGCCCCAATGTCTCACCCTCGAATATGCGCGCGGCATCGACGCCTTCTTTGATCTTGACCCTGACGTCCTGCCGGCCGTAGCTCGCAAGCAGAAGGCGGTTGATGCGGTCGGAGGTGAAGTGGTTTCCGGCACCGAGCCACTCCTTGGCCCAGCGCGCCGTTTCGATTCCCATGGGCTCGACTGAGTCCTGATCTGCCGCCACCCTGTAGCGCCCATGGATGGGATTGATCGTGGCACTCGCGACCCCGCCCACGACGATGACCGCCAGAGCAACGGCCGGTACGATGCGGCGCCACCCGCGCGGCGTGCGGCCCTGCCAGAAGTGGACGATGCTCACCGCGACGACCATCCCGACGCCGATGAACACGAACGTTCCCATGCGGTTGCCGATTTCCCATCCGGCGTTGGTCAGTCGGAAGGCCACCGAGACCGGGAGCCCGAAGGCCAGTAAGGTGAGGAGCACGAGGCGGCTGTCGCGCCAGCGGCGTTTGAGAATGGCCTGGATCGGACGCCAACCCGACCGCTCACCACTCGGCGCAGCCATGGCCAGCGACCGAAAGAATCCCGTTGCCAGGCCGAGTGCCAGCAGGATGAGCGCCAGCAAGGTGGTCAGCCGCATGTAGAGGGCCTTGTCCGGCGCTCCGAGGTGTTCCGATATTGGGGTGGCCGCGCCCAGGATCTTCCCGAGCAATGCGGAGAAGCCGGCCTCGATCACCGGGCCGAAATAGGCTGCGAGAGGGATGCCACTGGCCTGCATCCACAGGAACGGCAGACCTATGGCCAGGATCGCCGTGAGGCCCACGACGACCGCGGCCCCAATCCGCAGGGGGTCGTGCCGGCGCAAAGCCTCGAGGCCCGCCAGCGCCGCGAAATAGATGGCGGCAAAGGCGGCCGAAAGATGATGCGTGACCGCGAGGCTTGCCAACAGCACGGCAATCAGCGCGAACGACTTCAGCCTCGGTCGCCCGACGAGCTCCCTGGACGCTGCTTCGACCGTGAAGGTGAGCACGCACAACACGATGCCGACGCTCTCGTAGGAGAAACTCGAGTCGAACAGGAAGAAGGTCGAGCAGCCCATATAGGCCAGACAGGCGATGGCCGACATGCGCGGCGATCCGGCGATGCTTTCGAGGAACAGAAACAGGGCACCGATGAACGTGGCCTTGAGGACGGCCAACAAGAGCGTCCCCGCCACAACCAAGGGCAGTCCCGTCAGATCGACGATCGCCGTCGTCAGGATTTCCAGGGCGGGATACGTCGGCCCGATCGGGAAAAGCGGGTTGGACAGGAACAGCCGGCGCGCCGTGAGAAGATCCTCGGCTGCGATCCAGTGCAAGAACTCGTCGTAGCCGCTGAAGCTTGTCGGGGAATAGACCCTTTTGCAGAAGAACAGGGCTTCGGCAAGCAGGAACAGAAGGCACAGGCGCTCGCCGCGGGCTGTCGTCGGCCAGGCGATGCGGAGGCTGGTTGGAACCACGAGGAGGACAACACCGGACCAGAAGAGCACCGGCGCCACGTCATAGCCTCGGCGCCCGGCCGCGTGCCCGGCCACGATCAGGAGCAGAGCCGCGGCGGCCGTCAGGCTCAGGATCGCGATCCATCCGGAGTTGGCCCGTTGCGGCGAGGGATCTGCGCTGCCGCCGCGAAGGTCGGGGCCGATAACGGCAGAGACGAAGCGTATCCCGGCCCTGAGAGGGTTTATCTTGGCTCGCGCGGTGAAGTGAGCCGATGTCATCAGCCTGATGCTCCCGTCGCAGGAGGCCACGACATCACTCCGCCGGGAGTCAATCGGGCCGCGGATCGGCTGCTCAGGACATCGCAATAGACGTCGCTCAGCTTTTGCGCGCAGGCATCCCAGTCGGGCAGCGCCAAATCCGGCACCTCGCGATGAGCCTCCAGTTCCTCGGCCATGGCGGCGGCCAGCTCTCCCGGACCGGCGTTGCACGAAATCGCCCGGCACAAGCCATTGGCGGCAAGCTCCCGCAGACCGGACGTGTCGCTGACCAGGACCGGGCGGCGCAGCGACAGGGCTTCCATCACGGCGACCGGATGGGCTTCGTACTCGCTGAACAGCACGAACAGCGCGGCACTCGCCAGCAGGTCTGCCATTTTCTGCCGCTCGGATCCGGGGATGCCCGCAATTGTGACCCGCTTCTCGAGGCCGAGCGCCGCGACGAGGCGCCGCAATTCTCTCTCGTACGGCCCTGTACCGACGATGTGCAGCCGTACGTCCGGTACCCGGCGGATCAGGTCGGGCAAGGCCGCGATCGCCCGGTGATGGCCCTTGTAGCGCTCCAGCCTGCCGCCCGAGACGATCAGGTGCGGATCGACCTTTACACCGGGGTTCGGAGCCGGCATCGCGGCGCCATTGGGGATGACGACAAACCGCTCCCGCGGCACGCCCATCCTCGCGCTGAAGAAATCGGCTTCGAATTCGGAGACGCCGATCAGTCGCGCTGCCCGGGCTACCAGCGGCCGGAGCAGCGCATGCTGGGTGCGGCGTACTGCATTGCGCAGCCGGGAGGAATGCCCGCCGCTGTGGAAGGTCAGGACGAACGGCATACGGGTGCGGATGACTGCAAGCAGTCCGATCGGCACCACGAAACTGCTGTAACCCTGGAAGTGGACCAAATCCCAAGCCCCGCGCCGGATCGCGGTATAGATGCCGGGCGCCACATAGAGGTCCAGTTCCCTTGGCCAAGCCGGCACGCGCCGCACACGCATGCCGCGCACCTCCTCCTCAACCGGCAACTCGCCCGAGGGATCGGTGGTGAGCACGTCGACTGTGTGGCCACGCGCGACCAAGCGGGGACCGACCTCCTGGATGTGAGTTTCAGTGCCGCCCATGAAGGGATAGCAGCGAGCGGCAACCATCAGGATTCGCATCAGGCCTACCCGCCGTCATCACAGGCTGTCACGCCTCGCCTGTGCTGTTGGTGAACCCTCTCACGCAGGATGGTCTTGAGGACGCGCCAGCCGTCCGGGATTGCGCGCAAATGGCTCTCGCCGCTGATGCGCGGAGCCTCGAAACTCGCCACCTCGACGATATTGAGGTGGTTCTTCAATGCCCGTACGTTGATCAGGGTCTCTATCTCGAAGCCATCGCAGTCGCAATTCAGCGTGCCGACGTGCTTGGTCCAGAAGGCTATGTATCCGTAGCATAGGTCGGAGAACCAACCGCCATAGAGCAGTCGCACGAACAGGGTCAGCCCCCTGTTGCCAAACATCCGGAACAGCGACATGTCATCGGTACCGGCGCCCTGGATAAAGCGTGAACCCTTGACGAGATCCGCGCCGGCCATTAGCGCACTGACAAAGACGATCGCCTGCTCCGGCACCATGGAGCCATCAGCGTCCAGCATGACGATGATGTCGCCTGTGGCGGCCCGGAATCCCGCTTGCAGTGCAGCGCCCTTGCCCTGGCGGGGCTCCATCACAACCTTCACGTCCGCGCGCAGGCCGCGCGCGACCGCGACAGTGTCGTCTGTCGATCGACCATCCACGATAATGATCTCATGCGCCCAGCTGGGGATGCGCGGCAGAAGCCAGGGGAGGTTCTCGGCTTCATTGAGCGTCGGGACGATGAAGCTCACTCGGGGCAGCGTCAGTGCTCGCTGCAGGGCAAATTCAATCGGGTCGGGCGGCGATACGGCACCGACGTGGGCGAGTTTGCTGGAGAGGCGCTCATTCATGGCAGCGCGCGGCCAACAAGCCGCAGGGGCCAGCTCCATATCCGCAGATGCTTGATCCAACCATATGAGGGCTCCCGGCCATAGAGAAATGAAGATGAGATGAAAGAAGATCGGTGCGCTTACGGCCCCCTTAGAGCTTTGGCTATTATACGAGCATTACCGGTGAAGATCTGAAATGGAAGGACAATGGATGATTAGCGAAGAGACAATAGATGATTAGCTCTTTTGGGGTATCCCTTAAGGTTGTTTTCAGCTCATACCACCAGCACGGATAGTACGGCGGCGGCGGCGATCACCTTCACGGCTGTGTTGGCAGGCTCGAGCGCGCCCGATTCTTTACAGGCTGCGCTCGACCGCCTTGGCCAGCTAACCCGGTGAGACCGGCCAGGAGATGGGCTGCCCGCACGGTTCCGAGACCCCGCTCGGTCCCGAGACCGGCGCGTCGGGCACCAGCAACCGATACGAGGTCGTCACCTCTCGCAAACCCCGGATATGCCCGAACAGGTCGATCACCTCCAGGCCGGACCGGCGGTTGTAGGTGTGACATCCCAACGCTCCGGACCAAATGCGACCGATCGGAGTCTGAGCAAACTCCGACGCGCCCAGCGCATCGATCTGGCAGAACGTCACCGCGCCGCCATAGCCGCGCGCGCAGTCCTGGACCGGGCGTAGCGCGCGTCCGCCGTGTCGGATGACGGCGCCTGCGGGGCGACTAAGCCTGGCATCGAGCAGAACGGGGTTGGCGGCATGAGGCGTCCAAGACCCGGTCAGGCTCTCGGCATGGTAGAGGCTCAAGGCGTCCCAGGACGTGGACCTCCACAGCCTTGGGCTGACGAAAAACCAAAAGCCGCCGTCATGCCAGAGCGGCGTGGTATCGTAGCCCTCAATGCCTTCCATGAGGCAGGCCTCCCGTGTCCACCGGTAGGGGAACTCCACCGCTCTGTAGAGGCTGACATTCCTGGCCGCCCCCGATTCAGGGATCATCCAGATCTGACCATTCTGCTCGAACACGAACGGGTACGAGAGGTGATGCGGTTCCTCCACAACGATCCGGGATGCGCCGACTGTCCCGTCCCGGTTCACTGCAACAACCGCAATGCACCCGCGGTTTTTCGAGTAGAGGTACTGTTCGACAAAGATGAAATCCTGCCCCTGGTGCCGGAACGGGAATGGGTCGGCAAGGTAGCCGTCGGCATTTCCGGTGAGCACCCGGAAGGCGGCTTCGCCTTTGTCGAGCAGGCTCGCCGATTCATCGAAGCGCCAGCCAATCCCCCACATCCTGCCGCCTCTCGCCAGGGCGTCCAAAAGGCCGATCGCCTTCGATGCAACCGTGCCGGTCGCCCTGGCAAGCGCCGAAAGCGCGCCAAACGAAGGTGGTGCCGTCAGTGGACCGGGGCTAGCGGACGCAGCCGAACCGGTCTCCTCGGCCAGGGCTTTGAGGATCAGCGGCACAGCGCAGGAAAGGGCGCTGTCGAGCCTCAAGGCCAACACTTGACGGTCTGCGCTGGTCGGGCGCGCCGTCCACGGTCGCAATGGGCGCGCCGTGTCATGCAGGTCGACGAGAAGATCCTGATGATTCACCCAGGCCGCCACGACTCCTATCTCGCCGGGTGCGCCGTTGAAGACCGGGGTGATCACGCGCCGCGCGGCCGGGAGCGATTCCGACCCGCTCAAATCGATCACCACATCCATTTGGCCGGCTGGAGGCGGCGGCAGGCACCGCAGCTCCGCTTCGACGGGGTCAATGGCGCCCTTCCCGCGAAAGCCATAGACCAGTCGTTCGAGTTCGAGCAGCAGGCGGAAGATCAACGGCAGCGGGCGGCAGTCGGCCGCGAAAGCGCAGGAGACATCGTTGCCGGGCACTTCAGCGAGCGCCTCTGCCAACCATAGATGCCAGCGCAGCAGCCGCGACGGATCGAGACTCAAGCAAATGCGCATTGTTGTTCTCACGTCGGGTTTCAAGAACACGTCGGATTTCAAGAAGACGACAGCTTTGACGAGAACCACCAGCCAGCACCACTATGCCCGATCGACGCCGGTCTGTGCGAGGCCAGAGGAGGTAATCCTTAGGGGCGATTGCACTCAGCGCCCGGCCAGAGCCACATGCAGGGAATGGTGATCGACTGGCAGCGGGCGAAATATGGACTGCGCAATGCGTGGTGGTGTGCACTTGCGCTCGCGTTCGTCTCCGTTCTGGCAATCGCGAGCACCGTGGACAAACCATCGGCAACGTCCTTCATCAAGACTTCCGGAACGAACTTCACGCTGGACGGCAAGCCGTTCTTCGTGACCGGCGTAAACAACCACTATCTGACCTACGGTTCGCAGGATGAGGTCACCCGCGTTCTCGATGACGCCGTGGCGATGGGCGCCAACGTGGTCCGCATCTTCCTCCAGCCGGTGATCGGGTCGCTCGACGGGAGGGTCCCCACGATCTGGGATTGGCGGCTTGAAGGCGAAGCCAGCAACCTCGCGGTCAAGGGCACGTACCTGCTCTACTGGGATCCAAGTCAAAACAGGATGGCGATCAATGACGGCGCCAACGGCATGCAGAAGGTTGATTTCCTCATTGCCGAGGCCGGCAAGCGGCGCCTGAGGCTGATCATCGCCATCGTGGATTTCTGGGCGTTCACGGGTGGCGCCCAGCAGATGCGGGCCTGGTATGGCAGCAGCGACGAATCCACGTTTTTCTTCACTGACCCGCGCACGAAGCAGGACTACCGGACTTGGGTCCGCCACGTTGTGCAGCGCGTCAACCCGCTCACCGGGCTTGCCTACCGGGACGACCCGACCATCATGGCTTGGGAGTTGATCAACGAAGGCAATGCGCAGCCATTGGCCTTGCGGTTGACCTGGACTGCCGAAATGTCGGCCTACGTGAAGTCCCTCGATTCCAATCACCTTGTCAGCTCAGGGAATGCCAACATTTTCGACCCGAAGTTAGCCGATTTGACCATCCCGACCCTCGATTTCGGGACCTGGCACGGCTATCCGATCTTCTACAATCTCACGATCCAGCAATTCAACGACATGATCCCTGAGTTCTGCCAGTTGGCAGCCCGCGCCAAAAAGCCGGTTCTCATGGAGGAATTCGGCCATGCCCGCTCCAATCAGAACGCGGCTGAAGCTTACGCCATGTGGCTCGACACGGTGATGCGCGATCGCAACTGCGCCGGCTGGATGGTGTGGCGGCTGGTGTCGCTGCAGGACAGCGGACGCTATCCCGCCGACGAACACGACCAGTTCGATATCCACAATGACGGCGGTGCGCTCTGGACTATCCTCAAAGCCGCCACGGCTCGGGCGAGGCAGACACGCGAAACCAGCCTGGCCTCAGAAACCAGCCGGCGGGTGCCATGACCAAAGGCTCTGTCGTTGCGACAACCGGGCAGCCTGAGGATAGCGTCAGCAGCGAAAGCCGGCAGATTCCGCGCTGCCCCACGATCTCAGTGCTTATCTGTGCCTACACTGAAGACAGATGGGAGTTGTTGGTTCAGTCCGTGGCCTCGGCGCAGGAGCAGACCTTGCAACCCTGCGAGATCATCGTCTGCGTCGACCAGCCCCTGTTCCGCCGTTGTGCCGCCTACTGGGCTGACTCCGCCGCATCCATCCCTCCTACACGGGTGATCCAGAACAAGTTTGACGGGCACCTGGGGTCAGCCCGAAACACGGCGGCCGAGGCGGCCGCCGGAGAGATCCTGGCGTTCCTGGATGACGATGCAGCTGCCGACAAGGACTGGCTCGAGATACTCACCGAACCGTACCAGGATGAAGGCATCGGCGCCGTCGGCGGGCGTCCCCTACCGGTTTTCGAGACTGGCCGTCCAGCCTGGTTCCCCGTGCAGTTCGACTGGGTGTTCGGATGTGCTTACGATGGCCTTCCGACCAGCCGAGGCCCTTTGGCTCACCTCATAGGCGCCAACATGTCGGTGCGGCGGACCCTCCTCGAGCAGGTCGGAGGGTTCCATTCCGACCATCACGACGACATGGACATGTGCCACCGCGTGGCGCATATCAAGGGCAGTGAGGCGGTCATCTATGAACCAGCGGCGACCGTCCGCCATTTTGTGCACGCCTCACGGCCGACCTGGAAATACTTCTGGCGCCGCTGCTTCTTCGTCAACAAGGGGAAGGTCGAGGCCTTCGCCCAGATGGGCGACGCCGCCACTCTTGGTGCAGAGTCGCGCTTCGTCTGGTACGCGCTGACGAAGGGCGTACCGCGGGAGATTTTGCAAGCGGCCAAGGGTGACGTCCACGGGCTGGCGCGGTCCGCAGCAATAATCGCTGGCCTGGGCCTGGCCGCGGCAGGCCACGTCGCCGGCAGGATCGAACTGGTGCGGCGCTTGCGCCGGCGGCGCCAACAGGCGACTAAGCAGATACTGGACACGGCCGCGCAAGGCGGTGGGCCTGGGGAGTAGATGCCGTCTTCGATAATCATTGGTTCGGGTCCGGCTGCAGCAGCCGCCGTGTTGGCGCTATCCGAGAAACCGGACGAGAAGATAACCGTGTTCGATCCGGGCACCGTGCTGGACGCGGAGACGCAGGAGGTGATCTCCAGGCTGTCCAAGCAGCCTGTCGACAACTGGGATGAGGAGGACGTCCGCCGGGTAAGCCTGCAACCCAAGCGGATCCAGTCCGATTCGCTGCCTGAAAAGAGAAGTTACGGATCCGATTTCCCATTTGCCAACAAGGGTCAGCTCGACGGCGTCCACGCCGAGGGCAGAGTCAATTCAGCTGTCATATCAAGCGCCTACGGGGGCTTCAGCAATGTCTGGGGGGCCCAGATCATGCCCTTCAGCGCTGCCACGTTCAAGGGATGGCCGTTCGACTTCTCGGATTTGGAAGAGCACTATCGGACAATCCTGCGTCACATTCCTTTCGCTGGACAGTCTGACGATCTCGAGGAGTGGTTCCCGCTCATCGGATCGCCGGAGCCGCTTCCGCCACTGGCGCCGCGGACGCAGATGGTCCTGGCCAACTACGACCGGCACCGCGATCGGGTGCGCTCCACTGGCATAACGATAGGCCGCGCCCGCCTCGCCTTCTCAGCGCCCGAATGCCAGCCTTGCGGCCTATGCATGACCGGGTGCCCGCGGTCGCTAATCTTTTCGGCCTCGCACAGCTTCGATCGCTTCAGGCGCAGCGGGAGGATCGATTACCACAGCGGGCTGCTTGCGGTGCGAGTCGGCCAGGAGGGCGACACGGCCGTCGTGCAGGCCCGGGAATTGTCCACCGGCCGGATGCAGCGATTCACCGCCGACCGGATCTTCGTGGGCTGCGGAGCAATCGGGACCACTCGGCTGATCCTAGGTTCGCTCGGATCGGACCAGCCGGTGCATCTTTCGGAATCGGCTCAGTTCGTCCTTCCAATGATGTCCATGAAGCCGACCCCCGACCCGCGTGCAAGGCGCGACTTCACGCTCAACCAGTTCACCATGGCCATCGTCCTGGACGACGAAGGCTTCGATGTCTCCCAAATTCACTTCTATCCGTTCAACCAGGCATACTACGATGCGCTTCCCCGCTTCCTCCAACACCGCGCCGCCGCCTTCGCGACGGATCGGCTCCTGAGCCGATTGACGGTAGGCCTGGGCTACCTGCCGTCCTGGGCGTCACCCAAGGTCCGGGTGAGCGCCCAGATGTCCGCGGCTCCAGATGAGCTACCCCAGATCACCCTCACTTCGGAGGGCTTCAGCCAGGCCAGGGTCAGGGGCAAATACGCGCCTCCGATGCTGCCTGACGTAATAAAGCGGATCCGCAGGGCGGCACCCTACCTTGACTTGTGGCCCATCACGCCGCGGATGCTATGGTCGGGCGGGGCCAAGAGCTACCACTTTGGCGGCAGCTTTCCTCACGCCGGTGAGCCGGATTCCGGGACTGCGACGACAGACCGCCTCGGGCGTCTGGCGCGCTGGGACCGGGTCCATCTCATCGACGGGTCGGTTTTCCCAAATGTTCCAGCGACTACCTTCACCCTGACTGTGATGGCCAATTCTCATCGCATCGCCCGCGAAGCGATGCAGCTGGCGAGTTGAGCGTTCAAATGCGGGTCGGCATCACCGGAGCCAACGGATATGTCGGGACCATCCTGCGTGCCACCTTCGCCGAAGAAGGGCATGAGGTCATCGCGTTCGTCCGACCGAACCGGGTGACCTCCGAATCTGCCGCCGCAATGGCCGGCGTCGCCGAGTGGCGCCCCTATGAGATCAGGCGCCCACCGTCGGGGAGCGCAATCAGCGACCTGGATGTCCTCATCCATGGTGCATGGGACCTGACTCTTGTCAGCGCCGGCGATGTGTGGGGTGTCAATGTGTCTGGCTCGCAGCAGCTCCTCCGCAATGCCGCCGATGCAGGGGTTCGCCGGGTCATTTTCATCTCCTCGATGTCCGCTTATGAGGGAACCCGGCAGCTTTACGGCCAAGCGAAGCTGGCCTGCGAGCGCACCGCTAACAGTCTGGGAGGTGTCTCCACCCGCCTCGGACTGGTGTACGGCCCCGGTTGGGGCGGGATGGCAGGCGCGCTCCGCAAGCTCACTAACCTGCCGATCACGCCTCTCATCGGAGCGCGCTCCCATCAGTTCACCGTGCATGAAGCGGACATGGCCGCCGCCATGGTGCGTATTGCCGTGTCGGACATGCATCTGCCGGAACCGGTAGGGCTGGCCAACCCCGAACCGGTACCGTTCCGACGGCTCATGAAAGAGATCGCCGCATCACAAGGCAGAACACTGCACGCCGTCGCCGTGCCCTGGCAGCTTGTGAGTGGCCTCCTCAAGGCAGCCGAGGCCCTGCATGTCCCCCTGCCCTTCCGATCCGACTCCATCCTCGGGCTCGTGCACCCGGCGCCAGAGGTCCCCGGTGTAGCGCTGCTCAAGCAACTCGGAATCGAGTTTCGGAACTTCTCGCTGGGCGGCGATCGACCCTCTTCCGGGACATTGCGTCGATATTCTTAGTCGAAGACCGGCTCGATGCGCCAGCGACACAAATGGCGAGACTCCGCGATCGGCACGCGTGAACAGACTGCAGAGCGCCGTGACCGTTCCTGGGATGTTGTTGGCGTCGCCGCGCAGGCGAGCGCGGGGCGATCCGGTCCGATCAGCAAAATGGGGCTACCCCTGAGGAACGATCGCGGATCGGAGAAAACCATGCGATGATTCAGAAAGACGCATGAGACGCATGACCTTAACGACGGGCGCAGCTTAACGCCCAGCCCGGTCGAACTCCCGGCTCTCCAGCGGTGAAGGCTTGCAAACGGAAGTCATTGCAGAATCCGGAAGACTTGTGGCGCGAAAGCCTGCGCACATGAGGAAGGGGCAATCCGATTGGGTGAACCGCACGCCATCTTCGTATCGGGAGTTGCGGGCTTTGTAGGAAGCAGGCTTGCAAGGGTCTTTATCGATCGTGGGTATCCGGTCTTCGGTTTTGACAACCTGTCGCGAGGTTCTCGGGAAAACCTGAACGGGCTTCTCGCGCATGAGCGGTTCATTTTTGAGAAAGTGGATCTCTCAGATGCGGGTGCGGTGAGAAGCCGCTTCATGAATTGTCACCGCCGCATTCCGATTTCCGAAGTTTGGCACATGGCTGCCAATTCGGACATCCCTGCAGGAATCGCCGATGCGTCCGTTGATCTGCGCGATACCTTTCTATCGACGTTCAACATGTTGCAGGCAATGAAGGAGGCCGGGGTTCCGTTCCTTGCTTTCGCGTCCAGCTCAGCCGTGTACGGCGATTTGGGGGAAGCTCCGATCAGAGAGGATGTCGGGCCGCTGCTGCCCATCTCCAATTACGGTGCCATGAAGCTCGCATCGGAGGCGCTCATCAGCGCTGCCGTCGAGAACTGGTTGGACCGGGGCTTGATCTTTCGCTTTCCGAACGTGATCGGTGTTCCAGCAACACACGGTGTCATCCTGGATTTCGTGAGAAAGCTAAAGGTCTCGCCAAGCAAGCTGAATGTTTTGGGGTCGGGGCGGCAACGCAAGGCATATCTTCACGTCAATGATCTGATCGACGCGATTGTCTACTTGCGTGCAAACGCGTCCGAGCGGCTTGGCTGCTACAATATCGGGCCAGAGGACAAAGGGGTAACCGTTAGCTTCATAGCGGAAACGACTGTAGAGGCTGTCGCACCGGGCGCCGGGATCGAATACGGTGTTGAGGATCGCGGTTGGGCGGGAGATGTTCCCCGATTTTCCTATGACATAGCAAAACTTCGAGCGCTCGGCTGGCGGCCCCAGCTTGGTTCGGCCGACGCTGTTCGAAAAGCCGTTGTAGAAATCGTGCGGCAGGAAGGACACCTGTGATGCAAGCCGTTGTACTTGCAGGTGGTCGAGGGACGCGGCTCAGGGGCCGGATAGGTGATTTGCCTAAGTCGCTAGCCAACATTGGCGGCAAGCCACTTCTCGAGCATCAAATCGTCCTCGCCAAGCAACACGGGATTGAGAAGATCTTGATCCTGGTGAACCACGCAGCCGAGCAAATTGTGGAATTTTGCAATCAGCGCGAGAATTGGGGGATCGACGTTCTTTGCGTGGATGACGGTGCGCCTCGCGGGACCGCTGGAGCAGTACTGTCGGTTTTGGACCTGCTCGACGACGACTTCCTTACGATCTATGGCGACACGATGCTCGACGTCGATCTCACCCGCTTTAAGTGCTTCCACGAAAAACACAAGGCAGCGGCAACAATTTTCACCCATCCGAACGATCACCCGCACGATTCCGATCTGATAGAAACGTCAGAAGATGGCATCGTTACCGCATTCCATCCATATCCACATGATCCCGTGTCCTTTTATCCTAACAAAGTCAGCGCGGCTCTTTATTATATAAAAAGACAAGCTCTATTCCCATGGCGCTCCACGGTAACTCCTCTCGATTTTTGCAAGGACCTCTTTCCTGAAATGCTTCGGGCTGGCGCGGAAATTAGAAGCTATAGCAGCCCTGAGTACATAAAAGACGCGGGAACCCCGGCAAGACTTGACAAGGTCTGCGCCGACTTTGCATCGGGCCGTATAGCTCGAGCTTCACTCGCATCGCCACAGAAAGCAGTATTCCTGGACAGGGATGGGTGCATCAATGTTGACCATGGACATATCGATCGTCCCGAACGCTTCGAACTGATTGAGGGGACGGCCGCCGCGATCGCCTGTTTCAACCGGGCCGAGTACCGGACAATCGTCGTTACTAACCAACCCGTTGTGGCGAGAGGCGACTGCTCCATACGAGACCTGCGGATGATCCATAACAAGATGGAGTCTGAGCTTGGTCGCTGCGGTGCTTTTGTTGATGCCATCTACTTCTGCCCGCACCATCCAGATCGCGGCTTTGTCGGTGAGGTGGAAGCACTGAAGGTCCGCTGCAAATGCCGCAAGCCTGCTACCGGGCTGATCGATGAAGCGGTCGAGGCATTCAATATCGATCGCAGTCAATCCTGGATCATCGGCGATTCCTCTACGGACATTGCTCTCGCAAAACGGTCTGGCATCAGATCGATCTTGGTTGAGACGGGCGCGGGCGGTTTGGATAGCAAATATCATGTCATGCCCGACTACACCGTCTCGGACTTGTCCGAGGCTGCCAAGCTCATTCTCACTGTTCATCCGACCTTGGTAGACACAGCATCTGATCTGATCGCGCATGTGAAGCCGGGTGATGTTTGTTTCGTGGGGGGGCTTTCCCGCAGCGGAAAGAGTGTTCTTTCCAGCGCTATCGCAGAGGTTCTTCGCGGCCGCGGCTTTGATGCGCAAGTTGTTGCTCTTGATCGCTGGATACGTCCCGTCGCCGATCGCGAACCAACGGTGATTGGTCGTTACGATATGAACGAGATCAGGAAGGTTCTAAGGCGCCTGGTGGGCGTTCGTTCTCGCGAGACGCACGATCTGCCCTATTACGACAAGCTGAGCCGCGCATCGCATCCAAGATCGGAAAAGATAACCATTTCTCCGGAAACCGTCCTGGTCGTGGAAGGAGCCGTCGCTCTTTCGCTGTGCGATGTGGTTTTGCACGGTCGTGCACACACATTCTTCGTCGATATCGATGAGGAGTTGAGGAGGTGCCGAGTAACGCGCGAATACTCGCGCCGAGGAGTGGATCGGGAGGCTGCAGCGAGTATCTACAGTTCGCGCCAGAAGGATGAGGCACCGATCGTGCTGGCATCGCGGGCGCGTGCTGAACATTGCATCCAATTGCGGGCGATCGAACTGATTGAGGCAGTCGGATGATTATCAGCCAAACGCCGCTTCGTGTGAGCTTTGTGGGAGGTGGCAGCGACCTTCCCGCCTTCTATCGGCAGGAGGGCGGTGCCGTCCTGAGCGTTGCTATCGACAAATACGTCTACGTGAATGTGAACCGCAAATTCGATAACGGCACCCGCATCGCTTACTCCAAAACGGAAGAGGTGGATAGCGTTGAGGATATCCAGCATCCGATTGTCAGGGCGACGATGGGATATCTTGGGATCTGTGGAGGCGTCGAGATAACAACCATTGCCGATATTCCATCGAAGGGAACAGGACTTGGATCCTCAAGCGCTTTTACTGTTGGCCTTCTGCACGCGTTGAACGCGTTTCGGGGGCAGTATGTCTCCAAGGCAAAGCTCGGCGCTGACAGTTGTCGCATTGAGATCGAACTTTGTGGCGCACCCATTGGAAGGCAAGATCAATACGCCGCTGCCTTCGGAGGGTTGAACCTTATCGAGTTTCACTCTGATGACAGCGTTTCGGTATCACCGCTCATATGCCCGCGCGATTTCATCGCTTCAATCGAGAAGCAAGTTCTCATGTTTTACACCGGCATTACGCGCAGTGCCTCAGACATCCTCGTCCGACAGTCGGAAGGCATCGCAAGAGCGCCGGACAAGCGGAAAGCGCTCAGGCGGATGGTCGAGCTCACGTATCAGCTTCGTGATGAGTTGCATCGATGTAACCTCAACGCCTTTGGCGAAATCCTCCACGAGAACTGGCTCTTAAAAAAGGGCCTCTCCGAAGACATCACGAACGATGCAATCGATCACTGGTACCAAACTGCGATGCAGGCGGGCGCGAGGGGCGGCAAGTTACTCGGAGCAGGTGCGGGAGGTTTTCTCATGTTCTTCGCGCCTCTCGATCGCCACGAGGCAATCAAAGCGGCCCTCGGGAACCTAAAGCATTTCCCCGTGAAGTTCGACTTCGCCGGGAGCCGCATCGTTCACTATCAACCGACATCGGAGTCCACCCAATGAAACATTTTGGCGGCAGTACCCAATCAACCGACATCGGAGCCCGCCCAATAAATCATCTTGGCGGGAGCGCTCAAGCCTATTTCAAGAAACTTGAGACCGTCCTGGCTTCATTGGACCACCAAAGCTTCGACAATGCAGTGGCCTTGGTCGCGCAGGCACAGGAGGATGGCAAGCAGATAATCACGCTTGGAAATGGCGGCAGTTCACTTACTGCTCTACATTTCATCACCGACTGGAACAAGAGCATCTATCTCTCCACGAAGCGCCCGTTTCGTGGTCGGACACTTGTCGACAATGTGGGACTTACATTCGCTTATGCCAACGATGTTTCTTTCCAGGATGTGTTCGTCGAGCAGCTGAAGAACATCCTGAACGAGGGCGACTTGGTCATCGCAATTTCAGGAAGCGGAAACTCGGAAAACGTTTTGCGCGCCGTTCGATACGCAAACGATCACGGCGCAGTTACGTTAGGTCTTTGTGGATATGGCGGAGGAACGCTCCGGCAGATCGCCCAACACGTGGTTTGGGTCAATGTGAACGACATGCAACTGTCGGAAGATATACATTCTATGTTCGGGCACGTCGTTATGCAGACTCTTTGTTTTGCAAGTACACAAAAGTGGAGCGATCGGCGACAAAAGCGCAGCGCGGCTGGAGGCCTCAATCCGAATCTAGCTGGCGCCGAAACGGGCTGGCGATCCTGATCGAGAACAAACGATGCCGCATTATCTGTTCTACGTTCTGGACGAACACGGCCAGTTCATGGGCGGGGTCAACCTTGCCTGCGCCGACGACATTACGGCGAAAGAGTACGCCAGGCGGTTTGCCGACGGCCACGAGGTGGAGCTTTGGCGATTGGTTGCGCGGTTCAAAATTGACAAACCGCGTGGCCGTCCAGCAGCGACGAAGCACCCTCGTGCCGTAGCGCCACGTTCCAGCCATTTGAACAAGCCGCTCAGGCGATCACACTTCCCCCATGGATTCGGTTGCACGTCTTGGCCCTATTCAAATCTTGAGAGATTTTGATCCCGATACAGGCACGTTGGCGTTGCGATTGAACGGCCCGTCCAGTGCTGTACAGCGCTCGATGACGGCGAGCCTTGTACCTTCGATCGTTGAAAGCGAATGACGCGGACATTGCCGCCATGCGACGGCGACGTCGCTCGGCAACATGTCGGGCGTGGAGCGTCGTCAACGCCGCAAGGCGACCTCGGCCAAGCGCATCGACGCGCAAACGGCACGGTCGAACGGCCGCGCCGGCAGCCCCCAACAGACCCGACGGCCCGTCCGCCACGCAGCATCGGAAGTCATCCCTGCCGCGCTTCTCGATGACCTGATTTGCGAACGACTCGCTCGAACCGACGGGCGCCCAAGCCAGAGCAACAGTACAGCCGACGGACACAGCTTGGTACGAGGTCCGGAAGGCCGTCTCGGCGCGGCCGTTCGATCACTTTACGTATTAGAATGTGTTAATAAGTTATATTAGTAATGTGTGAATAATCGTTAACCAAGCCTCATTCTCGCCGCAAACCGTGCTAAGGTCCGCCTGGGTCACGTACATCGCCTTTGAATGATCAATTCATGCAGGTACAAGGCGGTGTGCGTGAATAAGTAAAAAAGCGGAAATGCCTGTGTTTACTTAGGGGCGCGGGTGGAATGAAAAACAAAAAAGACGCAATGAACTAAGGAACTACTGTGATTATACTACACAGCAATCTCGGCGGCGTGTCCGCCGGGAGAGGTGCGCTCAACCTCAATTCGGCCGCGGCTCGAACCGTCGAACACCTTGAGCGCGTTGGCAGCGACACCGTCTATGGGCTCAAGGGCGAAGGCCTGACGAGCATTCCCGTCGACAACACCCGCCTCCGATGGCGAGCTCATCGTTAGGCTCGCTCGACAATAATCTCCGCCACTTGAAATCCGTTCGCGGTGCCAAGCTGCGAGCATGCGACATGTCGCGCGCCTTGGCGATGCGCGGCAGTGGAAGTTCCCTGTTTTCAACGCCTAAAGAGGATCACTGAATGACTCTTTCCGCCCCCGCAGGCTTTACCTCTAGCGACCTCGTCTACGAGGAAAGCTTCTCCGGTACGACTCTCGACAGCGATTGGCATACCTATATCACCAGCAATGCTGCCGACGGCTGGCCATGGAATACCAATGGGTCGGGTGGAAGTACGCCGGGCGGCCCATACAATGCCGACTACGATATGCCGAGCCAGGTGTCCGTGAGCGACGGGACCTTGAATCTCACGGCGATCAAGCAGCCCATCAGCGGCGTCAATCAGGGAGGGGTGACACAAACATTCCCGATCACGTCCGGCGCCGTCAGCAGCTATGGCAACTTCGAATTCAATGGCGGCTATCTTCAGATCAGCATGAAGGCGCCGAGCGGCGACGGCGCATGGCCAGGCCTCTGGCTGATGCCCGGCGACGGCGCGGGCAGCAGCGGCGACAATTTCGAGCTCGATATTCAGGAGGGTGGATTTACCGGCTCGGGGCCGGCAGACCAGAATTTCTCCTGGCACTTGCACGGGCCGTCGGGGTGGGTCGGCGACACCATCGACAGCGGCATCAACCTCACGGCCGGCTTCCATACGTACGGCATCAACTGGGTGCCCGGTGAATCGATCACCTGGTATCTGGATGGGAAGCAGATGGCGCAGGTGACCAGCGCACAGGTCGCGATCCCGGATGAACCGATGCAATTGATGATGAACTTGGGGGTCGCGAATTCGAACGCTAGCGGATGGCATACGGCTCTGGATGGCTCGACGCCATCCTCGATGCAGATGCTGGTCGATGAGGTTCAGCTCTATCAGAAGGCGGGCAGCGGCGACACCGTCACGGGTGCCAACGTCACTCCATCGACAACATCATCGACCCAGTCCCCGACGACGCCAACGATCCAGCCGGCGGTGACGCAGGTCGCCGCGTCACCGGCAACGGGAGTCGAGCATGCCGGCGATGCCATCACAATGACGGTCGCCTTCAACAAGGCCGTGACCGTCACGGGCGCACCCACACTGTCGCTCAATGATGGCGGAACGGCCAGCTATGTCAGTGGCTCGGGCACCAGCGCGCTCACCTTCCGCACCACGGTCGCTTCGACCGACAAGGATACCTCGGCACTCGCCATCACCGGGGTCAACCTCCCGAGCGGCGCGAGCATCAAGGATGCATCCGGTGTTGCGGCGAACCTCTCAGGCGCGGTGAAGACGTTCTCCGGGCTCCAGATCGATCCGGTCCTGCCGGCGGTGACGCAGGCCACAGCCTCGCCGGGAACCGGCACCGAGCACGTCGGCGACACGGTCACGCTGACACTCGGCTTCAACGAGGCCGTGAAGGTGTCGGGCACGCCGACCCTGTCGCTCAACAATGGCGCGACCGCGACCTATGTCGGCGGCTCCGGAACGAGCGCGCTCAACTTCCGCACAACGGTCGCATCGACGGACACCAATACCTCGGCGCTCGCCATCACTGGGGTCAACCTGACGAACGGTGCGAGCATCAAGGACGCAAGCGGCGTCGCTGCGAATCTTGCAGGCGCAGTGAAGACC
>NZ_RZOJ01000790.1:0-754 GCF_003998845.1 Mesorhizobium sp. M4A.F.Ca.ET.022.05.2.1
GCTCCAACGGTTCGGTGGCGACCATCTTCCAGGCGCAGATCGAAGCCGGCGGCCCCGTCACCATCACCGACCGGCGCATGACCCGCTATTTCATGACCGTGGCAGAGGCCGTCGATCTCGTCATCATGTCGGCCGCGGATGCCGAGCAGCGGGAGGGCAAGGACGACTACGCCATCTATATGTTGGACATGGGCAAGCCGGTGCCGATCCTCGAAGTCGCCGAAACCATGATCCGCATGGCCGGCAAAAACCCCTACACCGACATCCCGATCCGCTTCACCGGCATCAGGCCGGGCGAAAAGCTGCACGAGACGCTGCAGGGCGAGAATGAAGAGGTCGTCGCGCTCGATATCGCCAAGATTTTTGGCCTGCGCGCCGAAGTGGTGTCATGGCCGAGAATTCAAGTCGCCCTGACGGCATTGCAGGCGGCAATACGTGACCAGGACAAGGCGGCCGCTCTTGCCGTGTTGGCGGGACTGCATGAGGCTGAAAAGCCGCCGGTTGAGGCACCGCGGGAAACCGGCCCGAAATCAGTTGGACGGGCAGGTTAGACCTGTCCGGCGCGTCGATGATTGGCTATTGAAGCCAAGCCCGGCGATCCTCGCGCATTGGCCATGGCATTCGGCTGCGCCGGATTTGGGACCATCGACCGCGGAGCAGCATTGGATGACCCTGAAAGGGCCGAAGCGAACCTTCGATCTTGTGGTGGCTGCCTCGATGCTGGTGGCGTCGTCGCCCGTGCTGCTTGTTGCAA
>NZ_RZOJ01000791.1:0-754 GCF_003998845.1 Mesorhizobium sp. M4A.F.Ca.ET.022.05.2.1
GGCGGACCCCGCCAAGCCCGCGGAAGCGGCCCCTGCCCCGGCTGCCGAGCCGGCAAAGCCGGCCGAGGCGACGCCTCCAGAAGCCAGCCATGTCATCGTCGCCGGCGACACCTTCTGGGATTTGGCGAAGAAGGCCTATGGCGACGCCACCAAGTGGAAGCTGATCTCGGGCGCCAACAAGGATTACGAGCCGCATCGGCTGCCGATCGGCGGGACGCTCACCATCCCGCCCGCGGCGAAATAGCTCCTGCCGCGGCAGGTCGGAGACCCGCCCGGGCAACGGGCGGGCTTCTGCTTTCGGGCCAGGGCGCCGCGAGGTGCGGCCAGACGCAGCATTGAAAACCGCCGCCGCATCGTTAGTTTCGCCGCGCCACCGCCGGTTTCGCGGTTCCCGGAGATCCTGATGACGCTGTCCAGCCCACTCGACCCCAAAGCCGCGAAGACCGCCGGCCCGCTGCCGGCGGGTTCCGTGCGGGTCAAGGCCGGCAAGGTCGGCGTCATGCTGATCAATCTCGGCACGCCCGACGGCACCGAGTTCAAGCCGATGTGGCGCTACCTCAGGGAATTCCTCTCCGACCCGCGCGTCATCGAGCTCAATAAGGCGATCTGGTATCCGATCCTCTACGGGCTGGTGCTGACGACACGGCCGAAGAAATCGGGCGCCAACTACGCCAGGATCTGGAACCGGGAGAAGAACGAGTCGCCGCTGCGCACCTTTACGCGCGCCCAGGCGGAGAAGCTCGCCAAGTCGCTT
>NZ_RZOJ01000792.1:0-746 GCF_003998845.1 Mesorhizobium sp. M4A.F.Ca.ET.022.05.2.1
GATCAGGATCGGCAGGCCGTTGACGATGATGCCCTTGGCCAAAGCCGCGTCGCGCTCCGTGGTGACTGGCGGACCGGTGTTGTTGGGGCCGTCGCCGGAAATGTCGATGACGCGCCGCTGCGTCTTGAAGGCGCTTTGCCCGAAGAGCCCGGTGCCGAAGGCGAGCGCGCCGGAGATTGAAGTGCCACGGAAGCTGCGGAAGGGCCGCGCCGCGATCCCGTCAGCGAAGGCATCGGCGCTGTCGCTGCCATCAATGATCTGCCAGGCAAGCACCGCGTCGTCGCGGATGGTGCCCGCCCACTCGAAATAGGCGATCGCGATGCGGCCGTTGGTGCCAGCTCGCACCGCCTTGATGAAGTCCGGATGCCTGAGCGCCTCGACATAGCCGGCGCGCTGCAGCGCGAACTCGCGCTCGTCCATCGACGTCGAGATGTCGACCGCAAGCACCAGTTCGACATCCACAGCGGCTGGCGCGGCTGGCATCGGCAAGGGCGTTGCCTGAGCGCAGCCGAGACAGGCAAGCAGGCTGAGCATGTCGAACATGGTCGCGTGCGTCCGGTTTGACGCGCATCATCTTCCGCGCCGATCACGGCGAAATAAAGCTGGAGCAATTCCAGCAAAAGCGTGAAAGGGTCAGGCTCGGCGACTTCGCCGTAGCCTTCCGTCCGGAATTGCGCGAAAACAAAGAGATAGACCGCCGCTCTATCGCTCACTTCTTCTTGCGCGCAGCGTGCGGCGGTCTATCT
>NZ_RZOJ01000793.1:0-741 GCF_003998845.1 Mesorhizobium sp. M4A.F.Ca.ET.022.05.2.1
GTATTATCAGTCGGGATGCTGGCATCTGTCCGAACCCTCGCCTTTGGCAAACCACCTAGCCAGGGGGGACTTTGCAGCCGCAATCGTCAAAACAAGGTTAATGCAATGCTTACGATCGTGATTAATTTAAGGTTTACATAAATTAGAAGGAACTGCCTCCGGAATGCGAAAAGGGCGGCCAAGCCGCCCGAATCAAAAGCGAGACGCGTCGATCGCGGGACAATGAAGAGGCTATGTGGCCAGCCTTGCCAGCGCCCACACCACCAGAGGCGAATCCGGATAGATGAGCAACCCGCCAATGCCGAGCGCGATGCCGTAGGGTATGCCGTTCGTTTCGTCGGCGAAGTGGCGCAAAAATGGATTATGGCCGGTAAAGGATGCCAGCGGCGATTTCCGGTAGGCGAGGATGGCAAGCGTCAGGAGGCCGCCGATGAACGTCGAAACCACAAGATATTCGACAAGATGGATGTTGAAGCCCATCCACAGCGACGTGGCGGCGAGCAGTTTGGCGTCGCCGCCGCCCATGCCGCCCAGCGCGAACAGGCCGAAGGTCACGGCCAACACCAGGAAGCCTGCCGCAAAATGCCAGCCACAGGTCGCCCAGTCCATTCCAGTCAGCGGCGCCACCAGGGCAAACACGGTCACCAGCAGCACCGACACGCGGTTGGCGATCGTCATCGACAATATGTCCGAGATCGCGGCAAACAGCATGCAGAACGGAAAGACGACGAAGATCAGGGC
>NZ_RZOJ01000794.1:0-740 GCF_003998845.1 Mesorhizobium sp. M4A.F.Ca.ET.022.05.2.1
GCGGGTAACCCAGCGCATGGAGCTCGGAAAACCGCGCCATCAGATCGAGGTTTTCCTCCGCCGTTTCCTTGGCGAAGCCGAAGCCGGGATCGAGCACGATCTGATCGTCGGCGATGCCGCCGGCCCGCGCGATCTGCAGCGATTTCCTGAGAAAGAAAAGCTGATCATCGATGACGTCGGGCAGCTTTCGCCTGCCGCGCCCGGTGTGCATGATGACGAGGCCGGCGCCGTTTTCGGCGGCGACGCGGGCAATGCCCGGCTCGCGCTGCAGGCCCCAGACATCGTTGACGATATGCGCGCCGGCGGCGACGGCCAGACGCGCGGTGTCCTCGCGATAGGTGTCGACCGAGATCAGCGCTTCGCCAGATTTGGCGAGCGCCTCGATGACCGGCAGGACGCGTGCCTGCTCTTCCTGGCCGGTCACGGCTGACGCGCCTGGCCTGGTCGATTCGCCGCCGACATCGATGACGGCGGCGCCCTCCTCCACCATGCGGCGCGCCTGGTCGAGCGCCGCGTCGCGCGCGGCGAACAGCCCGCCATCGGAAAAACTGTCCGGCGTGACGTTGAGGATGCCGACCACGACGGCCTTGCCGCCAAGGTCGAGATGGCGTCCATGCGCCAGCTGCCATCGCCTCGTCGTCATCGTCCGTCAACCATCTTGTGATCCCGCTGGAAATCAAATCCGTTGCGCCGAGAGCGGCCGTAAAGCAAGGTGGCCGAAGAGGCAACATGATGAAACG
>NZ_RZOJ01000795.1:0-728 GCF_003998845.1 Mesorhizobium sp. M4A.F.Ca.ET.022.05.2.1
G
This sequence comes from Mesorhizobium sp. M4A.F.Ca.ET.022.05.2.1, assembly GCF_003998845.1. Classification (NCBI taxonomy): domain Bacteria; kingdom Pseudomonadati; phylum Pseudomonadota; class Alphaproteobacteria; order Hyphomicrobiales; family Phyllobacteriaceae; genus Mesorhizobium; species Mesorhizobium sp. M4A.F.Ca.ET.022.05.2.1. The sequence continues at coordinate 2 of NZ_RZOJ01000795.1, forward strand.
CGCTGGATGCGCCGCGAGTCTTCTACAACAGCGGCGTGGCGGAGGCGGAGCGCAGCGTGCCGGTCGACGCGGTTGCAGGCCTGCGCCGGCGCGGCCACCAGGTGATGGAGCCAGATCATCCGCTGGGGGGCGGGCAGGCGGTGCTGATCGACTGGGAAAAGGGAACGCTGACCGGCGCGTCTGACCCACGCAAGGACGGACTTGCGCTCGGATACTGATGCCGGCGGCTTCACGATTGCGTGCTGCCGCTCGGCTGGATTTTTGCAGGCTGGAAAGATAGTCGGTGACCATGACCAATACCGCTGACACTGTGGACCTTGCGCACCGCCTCGCCCCCGGCGCCACTGACGCGCCGGCTGTTTCGGCCCCTGATAGGCCGACGCTCACGCATGGCGGTTTGCGCCGGCTGATCCGCGAGACGGTCGCGAAGATGAATGAGCTAGGCCTCGGCCGTGGCGACCGTGTGGCGATCGTGCTGCCTAACGGGCCGGAGATGGCGACCGCCTTCCTCGCCGTGGCGGCGGCGGCCTCGACTGCTCCGCTCAATCCGGCCTACCGGGCCGACGAGCTCGATTTCTATCTCTCCGACATCGGCGCCAAGGCGATCCTGGTTGCCAGGGATGAGCAGGGGCTGGCGGTCGAAGTTGCCGAGCGTCTCGGCATCCGGGTGCTGCGGTTGCTGCTGCCGGATGACGCGCCGGCCGGCCGCTTCCCCATCGCGGGCGAT
>NZ_RZOJ01000796.1:0-723 GCF_003998845.1 Mesorhizobium sp. M4A.F.Ca.ET.022.05.2.1
CCTCAAAGGCGCTGAACGGGCAGGGGCGGATGACGGCCGAGACGCGCGAGCGCATTCGCGAGACGGCGCAGCGGCTGGGGTTCCGGCCGAACAGCCTGGCGCAGAGCCTGTTGCGCAAGCGCTCCTTCACCGTCGGGCTGCTCACCAACGATACTTACGGCCGCTTCTCGCTGCCGCTGATGGCCGGCGTGTCCGATGCGCTGGTCGATGCCGGGGTCTCGGTGTTCCTGTGCAATGTCGAGGACGATCCGCGCCTCGGTCAGCTCCATGTCGAGGCCATGCTCGACAAGCGCGTCGACGGCATCATCGCCACCGGAAAACGCATCGACCGCCATCTGCCGGTCGATCTCTCCAATTTGCGCATTCCGGTCATCTATGCCTTCACCCAGCCCGATCCGGGCTCGGTCGCCTTCGTCTCCGACGATGCCGGCGGCGCGCGGCTGGCGGTCGAGCATTTTTGTGCGCTCGGACGCCGGCGCATCGCCCATGTCAGCGGGCCGGCGAGTTTTGCCGTGGTGCATGAGCGCGCCCGCGCCTATCGCGAGGTGCTGGCCGAGCACGGCCTGCCGGCGAGCGAGCCGCTGCTCGGCGCCTGGTCGGAAGGCTGGGGGCACGAGGCGGTGGCGAAGCTGTTCGACAGCCGGGGCAGGGGTGAGACGCCCGATGCCGTCTTCTGCGGCAACGACCAGATCGCGCGCGGCGTCATCGATGCGCTGCGCGAGC
>NZ_RZOJ01000797.1:0-707 GCF_003998845.1 Mesorhizobium sp. M4A.F.Ca.ET.022.05.2.1
GCGTCGGACAGCTGCCTCATCGCTTCCAGCCGCTTGGTCGGCGTCGACGCGCGCGGCTCCATCGTTCGCGCCAGCATGCGGTCGAGCGTCGTCACCGACAGCGCCACCTTGGCGAGCCCGCGCTCCGCCATGCGCGACAGGATGTCGATGTCGCGCGTCACCAGCGCCGATTTGGTGACGATGCCGACCGGGTGGCCGCGCGCTTCCAGCACTTCGAGGATCTCGCGCATGATCCGGTATTGTTTCTCGATCGGCTGGTACGGATCGGTGTTGGTGCCGATGGCGATGGTGCGCGGCTGGTAGCCGGGCTTAGACAGCTCCTTGTCGAGCATGCGCGCCGCATCCGGCTTGGCAAACAGCTTGGATTCGAAATCGAGCCCCGGCGACAGGCCCATGAACGCATGCGTCGGCCTGGCGAAGCAGTAGACGCAGCCGTGCTCGCAGCCGCGATAGGGGTTGATCGAGCGGTCGAAGGAGATGTCGGGCGACTCGTTGCGCGTGATAATAGTGCGCGGCCTCTCGACTTGCACCTCGGTCTTGAACGGCGGCAGGTCCTCCAGCGAATTCCAGCCATCGTCGAACAGATGCCGGCTGACCGGCTCGAAGCGGCCGGACGGATTGATGCCGGCGGAACGACCGCGATTGCGGTCGGACCGCACGCGCATGCCGCTCTGCTCGATCATCGCATTCGCCATCTCGGCTCTACC
>NZ_RZOJ01000798.1:0-703 GCF_003998845.1 Mesorhizobium sp. M4A.F.Ca.ET.022.05.2.1
CTCCCCCACAAGGGGGGAGATGGGCACCCCCACTTGTCCCGCCCACACCCCCCGGCATAGCCTGCCATGACCTGGGAGGGGAGGAAACCGCTTGGATACCAATGTCGTGATTGTCGGCGCCGGGCCGGCGGGCCTTGCCGTCGGCGCTTGCCTGCGCCGGGCCGGGGTGGATTTCATCATGCTCGAAAAGGCCGATCAGGTGGCGCCTGCCTGGCGGCGGCACTATCGGCGGCTGCATCTGCATACGGTGAAGTCCTTCTCCTCGCTGCCCTTCGTGCCGTTCCCGAGCGACCATCCGCGCTATGTGCCGCGCGAGAAGGTCGTGGCCTATCTCGATGCCTATGCCGAACGTTTCGAGCTCAGGCCGCGCTTCGGCGTGACGGTCGACACCATCCGCCGCGACAAGGACGGTTTCCGGGTCGAGATCGGATCCGACGCGCTGACGGCGCGCCATGTCGTCGTCGCCAGCGGCAACAATGCCGAGCCCATCGTTCCCACCTTTCCCGACATCGAGACCTTCAAGGGCAAGCTGCTGCACAGTGCCGACTATACCGAGGCCGCGCCCTTCATCGGCAGGAAGGTGCTGGTCATCGGCATGGGCAACACCGGCGCCGAGATCGCGCTCGACCTTGCCGAGAGCGGCGCCGACCCGACGCTGTCGGTGCGCAAGGGCGTCCACATCGTGCCGCGCCAACTGTTCGGC
>NZ_RZOJ01000799.1:0-692 GCF_003998845.1 Mesorhizobium sp. M4A.F.Ca.ET.022.05.2.1
GTTAAGGACGACGCCGGCCATGCGCACGTCGGGGTCGTAGGTTGCGAAACCCTTGGCTACCGCGGCAGCAGTTGTCGATTGGCCCGATACGTCGAGCACGAGCAGCACCGGCAGGCCGTAGAGCCGCGCAAGGTCGGCGGCCGAACCCGTGCGGCCTTCCGCAGCGGGAATGCCGTCGAACAGGCCCATGGCGCTTTCGAGGATGACGAATTCGGCATCGTCGGCCGCCTGAGCCGTGAGCGCGTTGAGCAGCGCGGGCGGCATTGCCCAGCTGTCGAGATTGACGCCGGACAGGCCGGTGGCGGCGGTGTGGAAGCCCGGGTCGATGTAATCGGGCCCGGATTTCGCGCCACGCACCTTCAGGCCGCGCCGGGCGAGCGCGCGCAGGATGCCGATGGTGACGCTGGTCTTGCCCGAACCGGAGCGCGGCGCGCCGATGATGATGGCGCGTGCCGTCATGTCTCGCCCGCCAGTGCCGCGCGCATGGCGACGATACCGCCGACGACGATCAGCGCCGGCGAAGCCAGGCCGGCGGCCGCGGCCTCTTCGGCAATGGTGGCGAGCGTGGCGACAACGGCCCGCTCCTGCGGCGTGGTCGCGGAAACGATCACCGCGGCCGGCGTCGACGGCGCCAGCCCGCCTTCCAATAATGAAGCGGCGATCTGAGGCAGATTGGCCATTCCCATATAGAC
>NZ_RZOJ01000079.1:0-19326 GCF_003998845.1 Mesorhizobium sp. M4A.F.Ca.ET.022.05.2.1
GCTTCGAATTCGTGGTCGGAGCGATCGATCTCGTCGACGAGCAGCACGCGCTGTTCCGGCACGCGCAGCACCTGCAGCAGCGGCCGCGCGATCAGGAAGCGGTCGTCATAGATGTCGATCTCGTGCTCGCCGGCATGGCGGATGGCGAGCAACTGGCGCTGGTAGTTCCATTCATAGAGCGCATGCGCGGCGTCGATGCCTTCATAGCATTGCAGGCGCACCAGCTCACGGCCGAGCAGTTCGGCCACTGCCTTGGCGGCTTCGGTCTTGCCGACGCCCGGCGCGCCTTCGAGCAGCAGCGGCTTGCCGAGGCGAATGGCCAGGAAGATCGCCGTCGCAAGGCTGTCGTCGGCGAGATAGCGCGAGGCGGCAAGGCGCGCCGCCACCGCTTCCGGCGAAGCCGCGATCTGTTCGGCGTCGGCGCGGGTCATTGTCCGCTCAACCCGCGGCTTGCGCCTTTAGCGCGCGCAGGATGCGCTCGGGCGTGATCGGCAAAGTGTCGATGCGAACGCCGACGGCGTCGAAAACGGCATTGGCGACGGCGGGGATCTGCGGGTTGGCGCACATCTCGCCCGGTCCCTTGGCGCCGAAGGGACCGTCCGCCGACGGCCGTTCCAGCACGATGATCTCGGTCTCGGCGAGATCGCCGGGACCGGGCATCAGATACTGGTTGAAATCGGTGCCGCCATGGTCGCGGTTCGGATAATAGGGCTCCGTCGTCTCGTAGAGGGCATGGCTGATGCCCATCCAGGAACCACCGACGAGCTGCTGCTCGACCATCTTCGGGTTCAGGGCGCGGCCGATCTCGAAGACGTTCTTGACGTTGAGCACCGTCACTTCGCCCGTCTCGTCGTCGACCTCGACCTCGGCCACCGTGCAGGCATGCGCGTAGCAGGTCGACGGCTTCATCGCGCCGGTCTCCTTCTCCGGATAGGAGCGCGGGATCAAGAACATGCCGCGCCCAGAGATCGAGCGGCCGCGCTTGAAATGCGCCGACAGCGCAACGTCGAAGATCGAAATCGATTTCTGCGGCGCGCCCTTCACCAATACGTTGCCTTGGCCGTCGGTTTCGAGGTCCGAGGCGTTGACTTCCAGCTCTTCCGCCGCCACTTCCAGCATCACCTGGCGAGCTTCCCTCGCAGCCTGGATGACGGCGTTGCCGGCGCGGTGCGTGCCGCGCGAGGCGAAGGTGCCCATGCAGTGCGGCCCGGTGTCGGTATCGGCGGTGTCGACGATGACGCGGTCGGTCGGCACGCCGATGGTCTCGGCGCAGATCTGCGCCATGATCTGTTTCATGCCCTGGCCGAGATCGACGCTGGAAAGGGTGACCATAAAATTGCCGGTCGGGGTCGAATGAACCAGCGCCTGGGTCGGGTCGCCGCCGAGATTCATGCCGGTCGGATAGTTGATCGCGGCGACGCCGCGTCCGCGCCGTATCGCCATCTCAGCCTCCCTTCCTGTAGGACGAGATCGCCATGTATTTCTCCGCCACCGGCCAGTTGGCGGCGCGCGAGGCTTCCTGCATGCACTCGATCAGCGCCGCGCCCTCGGTCGGCTGGCGATGCGCCTTCATGTCGCCGTCGCGGTAGGCATTGATGAAGCGGAACTCGAGCGGGTCCATGGCGATCAGCCGCGCCAGCTTGTCCATCTGCACTTCCAGCGCAAAGTCGCCGATGGTGACGCCGAAGCCGCGCATGGCGGAGGAGGGGGTGCGGTTGGTGTAGACGCAATAAGTATCGATCCAGACGTTGGGGATCGTGTAGGGGCCGGGATAGTGCGCCGCACCCTTCTGCGCGCCATAGGGCGAATGGCGGGAGTAGGCGCCGGCATCGGTGTAGCCGGTGACCTTGCGGGCAACGATGCGGCCATCCTTCATGACGCCGTCCTTGATCACGACCTTCTCGGCCGCGCGGGGCGACGAGATCTGCATCTCCTCCTCGCGGCTGTAGATGAAACAGACCGGTCGCCCGGTTAATTTTGCGCCGAGGATGGCAATCGGTTCGACGATGACGTCGACCTTGCCGCCGAAACCGCCGCCGACGGTGCCGCCGACGAAATGCAGCTTCGAGCCCGGCATCTGCAGAATGATCGAGGCGTTGTCGAGGGTGAAGAACATCGCCTGCGTGTTGGTGTAGCAGGTGAAGCGGTCGTTGCCCTCGGGCGCTACGACACAGCCGGTCGTCTCGGTCGGTGCATGCTCGATCGGCGAGGACTGGTAGGTCTGCTCGAGGATGTGGTCGGCCTCGGCAAAGCCCGCCTCGACATCGCCGAAGCGCACCTTGCGGCACTCGCCGCTGTCATACAGGTAGTGGTTCTGGCCGTGGTACTCGTTGACGAGCGGCGCGCCGGGCTTCAGCGCCTCCTCCATGTCGAAGACGGCCGGCAGCACCTCGTAGTCGACCTTGACCTTGGCAGCTGCCTCCTGCGCCGCGCGCTCGGTCTCGGCCAGCACCGCCACCACCGCCTCGCCCTTCCAGCGCACCTTGCCGTCGGCGAGCACTGTTTCGTCCTCGGGGCCGATCTGGATCAGGATCAGGATGGTGTAGACATTGTGCGGCACGTCCCTGGCGGTGAGGATCTTCATCACGCCGGGATGCTTCTCCGCCTCCGAGATGTCGATCGAGCGGATGCGGGCGTGATGGTGCGGGCTGCGCACCATCTTCAGATGCAGCATGCCTGGGAAGTTGCGGTCGGCGAAATAGGCTGTCTTGCCGGTGACATGGCCGGGAGAATCGAGCCGCGGCCGTCCCTGGCCGATCTCGTGCAGGCCGTCTTTGCGCTGATCGGCGAAATAGCTCTTGCGCAGTTCCATTCTTTTGGTCCCCTCAGGCCACGTTCTGCGAATTGGAACGCGCGGCGGTGAGCACGGCCTGGATTATCGGCTCATAGCCGGTGCAGCGGCAGATGTTGCCGGACAGCGCCTCGACCACCTCTTCGCGGCTGGGATTGGGCGTGCGGTCGAGCAACACCTTGGCGGCCATGATCATGCCCGGCGTGCAGAAGCCGCATTGGGTGGCGAAGGCATCGAGGAAGGCGCGCTGCAGCGGATGCAGCACGCCGCCCTCTGCGAGACCTGCCGTCGTCCTGATGACGGCGCCGTTGCAGGTCTCCGCCAGCGTCAGGCAGGAGAGCCTCAGCTCACCGTCGATGATGACCGAGCAGGCGCCGCAAGTGCCCTGGTGGCAGCCGCCTTTCGGCGAGGTGTCGCCGATCTTGTCCCGCAGCGCGTGCAGCAGTGTCGCGCCGCTGTCGATGAACTCGGCTTTCTCGGAACCGTTGAGCGTGAACTGGACCGGGACCTTCACCATGTCTTTCCTCCCTGCGCGCCTGCCCGGATATCCGGACAGACGCGCGCCCCCGACGTGTGAGACTTCCTGCCTGTCGCAATCCCAAAACCGCTACGCGTTTTTGGGCGACGGGCATCATGCGAGCAGCAGCCGGCCGAGATGGACCGGCAGCACTTCAGCGCGATACCAGGCGCTGGCGACCGGATCGGTAATCGGCGTTGTGCCTTCGTTTGCCACAGCCAGCGCCGGCGCGATCTCATCAGGCGTCAGCCTGCAGCCAAGCAGCGCCTTCTCGGCCGCTCTGGCACGCATCGGCCGGTCGGCCATGCAGCCAAGTGCGATCCGCGCGGCGGTGACCGTGCCGTTGTCTATCCGCGGCAAGAGCGCGGCGATGCTGAGTACCGAGACGCCCTTGGGCTTGACCCGTGACACTTTGAGAAAACGGAAGCCCTCCGCGCGGGGTAGGGCGAAGGTTACGGACGTGACGATGGAACGGTTGGTGTCGCGCCCGGCCAGGAAGGTCTCGATCGGCACTTCGCCATCCTCGGTGGCGACGTTCGCGTCCAGCGCAAGCAGCGCGACGGCGAAGTCGCCGTAGGGCGCAGGCGCGAAGAGATTGCCGCCGACGCTTGCCATGTTGCGGATCGCCGGCCCGCCGACGGCGCGCGCGGCGGGCGCGAGCCATGCGAGCTCCGGGTGGCGGGCGATCGCAGCCATGGTGACGGAGGCGCCAAGAACGGTCCTGCCATTGGAAACGGTAATCGTCGACAGCGACGGCTCGGTGGCGCGGACAAGTCTGGTGACCGAAACGTCGCCTTCATTGGCGGCGCGCACGACCAGCGTGCCGCCGCCGAGACAGCGCGTGCCGACCGCCTGCAGCGCAGCGTTCGCGTCCTTCACCGTCGGGAATGTTTGGAGGGCAAGCGCCATGGCACGCTCCTTGGCTCAGCCTTGGCCTGAAAAGTGGTTCTTCAAGGCATTGAAACCGCCCTGGAAGACGTTGGCGCCCATGCCTTCGGCGAGCTTGTCGGCTTCCTCGGGAGCGGCGTCGAAGCTGGCGCTCCATTCGGCATAGGTGCGGTTGCCGTCGGTGACGCGCCTGAGCTGGAGCGTTGCCTTGTGGTTGGTGATCGGCTGCGGCGTTTCGAGGATGGAATAGCTGACGAGGTGGTTCTCGTCGGAAAAAGCGACCAATTTTTCGCGCAGGCGGGCGCCGCTGACGAGCTGGAAGTTGCGCACACAGCCGATCGTGCCGGCATCCTTGCCGTCCTCGATATGGCTTTCGATCATGCGCGGGTGCCAACCCGGCAAGCCGTTGAAGTCGCGTATCCGGGCCCAGACCTGTTCGACCGGAGCGTCGATGACGCTGGAGATGGTGACTTTCGCCATGGAGCCGTTCCCTTGCGGATGCGTATGGCGGGAAGGGTAGGGCGCACGGGCAGCCGGCGCTTATCAATGCGTCTTGAGCGCCTATCAATCAGTCTGAAAATAGACCGAAGGCAGCCAGGACCGCTCAAGCCATCGCCCGCGCCGCCTCGCGATAGAGCGTCGGCGGCACGCCGACATGGTCGCGGAAGAAGCGCGAAAAATTGCCCTGGGTGGTGAAGCCGAGATTGCAAGCGACCGAGATCAGCGGTTCCTGCGACCATTGCAGCTGGCGCACGGCTTCCTCCATGCGCAGCGTGTTCCAGTAGACGTTCGGCGTCAGATTGGTCTGTTCCTTGAACAAGGCGAAGAAATGCGGCCTCGACAGGCCGACGCTGCGGGCCACGTCGTCGAAGGAGATGCGTTCGCAGACATTGGCCTTCATCAGCTGGATCGCCTTGCGGACGCGGAAATCCTGCATGGTGTTGACGCGGCCACGCGCCACATGCGGCGCCGAGGCGTCGGCGGCGTCGAGCACGCTGTCGATGAAGCGCTCGATCTCGTAATTGGCGATGTCGTCGATGCTCTCATTGTCGCTGAGATAATCGAGCAGGCGCGCCGCCGCCTGGTGCAGCCACGGCTCCAGCGTGATCGCGGCCTGCGCGAACAGCGGCGCCGACGAGGGCAGGTCGCGGCGCCGGCAGGCCCAGTCGGGATCGATGTAAAAGGCGAGGAACAGGCCCGGCCTGCCGTCATGCGACAGGGCATGGCTGTGCGGCTGGAACGAATTGATGCCGGCGGCGGTGTCGGGCCCGAGCCGCACCGTCTCGCGGCCGATGGTCATCTCGCCGGCCGTGCCTTCAAGCCAGATGATGAGATGCGCCTCGACATGGGCATGGGTGACGAAGTCGTTGGCGACATTCAGGACAGAGACATGTCCGAACCGGCCCCAATAGAGCCTGATCGCGTCCATCATGGGTATATCCTCCCGCGGGCGACTGGCCTCCCTTCGCCCGCCCGGGGATTGTGCGGCGGGCGTCGGGCGCTCGTCAAGGCGCGTGCGCTAGGCCTCACAGGCGCCTTGCGCCGCACGGGCGGATTTTCAGACTGAGCGATAGGAGCCGGATCCGGTCCGGCCTAGTCGCTGCGCCTGAAATTGCGGATACGGTCGAACAGGACCGCGAGCAGGATAGCGCCGCCGATGAAGGTGCCTTGCCAGAAGGCGTTGATGCCGAGCAGGCCAAGGCTGTTGCGGATCACCTCGATCAGCGCCGCACCGACGATGGCGCCGAAGGCGGTGCCGACACCGCCGGCGAGATTGGCGCCGCCGATGACGGTGGCGGCGATCACCTGCAATTCCATGCCGGTGCCGATGTTGGTGGTGACGGCGCCCAGCCAGCCGGTCTCGATGATGCCGGCAATGCCGGCCGCGAGCGCCGAGATCATGTAGACTGCGACCTTGATCTGCTTGACGGGAACACCGGTGAGCGTCGCCGCATGCTCGTTGCCGCCGATGGCGAAGATGTGCCGGCCGAACTTGGTCCAGCGCAGCGTGAAGCCGGTGATCAGCGCCAGAAGGATCATGTAGAGCACCGGATTGGCGATGCCGAACACCCAGGCGCCGCCGCCCAGCGCGAGCAGCTTGTCGTGGTCCGGACCGAACTGGAAGACGACCGTGTTGTTGGAGGCGACCATAGCGAGGCTGCGCGCGATGGACAGCATGCCGAGCGTCACCACGAACGGCGGAAAGCCGAGATACGCGATCAGAATGCCGTTGAAAGCGCCGATGACGAGCGCTGTCAGGATGGTGGCGAGGATGCCGACTTCGATGCCGTAGCCGGCATGCATGGTGACCGCCAGCACCATCGAGCACAGGCAAAGCACCGAGCCGACCGACAGGTCGATGCCGCCGGTGATGATGACGAAGGTCATGCCGAGCGCGACGATGGCGACGAAGGTGATGTTGCGGGTGATGTTGTAGAGGTTCTTCTGCGTGGCGAAGGCGTCGGTGGCGAAGGACAGGAACAGGCAGGCGAGGATCACCGCGATCACCACCCAGAAAGTCTGGCTGCCGAGCAGCCGCGACATGAAGGTGTGCTGCTTCTGCGCGATCGTCTGGTCAAGGGTGACTGCCATTATCGACCTTTCCTGCCGGGCCGCGCCAGCACCGTAAATTCCGGGGTTGCCGTGCTCATGCGACCTGCTCGATAGCGCCGGTGATCAGACCGGTTACCTCCTCGGGCGAGCTGGACGCGATGGTCTTGTCGGCCACTTTCCTGCCGCGCCGCATGACGATGACGCGGTCGGCGACGTCGAAGACGTCGGGCATGCGGTGGCTGATCAGCACCACTGCGATGCCCTGGTCGCGCAAATGGCGGATCAGGTTCAGGACTTCGGCGACCTGGCGCACCGAGATCGCCGCGGTCGGCTCGTCCATCAGCACGATCTTGGCCTGCGACAGCATGGTGCGGGCGATCGCCACCGCCTGGCGCTGGCCGCCCGACATCTGCTTGACGAGATCGCGCGGGCGGGTCTCGGACTTCAGTTCGGCGAAGAGCTGGCCGGCGCGCTTGTACATGGCGGCATAGTCGAGGATGCGAAACGGACCGACGCCCCTGCGCAGCTCACGGCCGAGATAGACATTGGCGGCGGCGGTCAGGTTGTTGCACAGCGCCAGGTCCTGATGGACGATCTCGATGCCGTGCTGGCGGGCCTCCGCCGGCTTGTGCAGGACAAGCTCCTTGCCGTCCAGCTGCATGTTGCCATGGCTCGGGCGGAAATTGCCGGCGATCATCTTGACCAGCGTCGACTTGCCGGCGCCGTTGTCGCCCATCAGGCCGACGACCTGGCCAGGCTCGATCGACAATGACACGTCGTTGACCGCCTGGATGGCGCCGAAATGCTTTGAGATGTTGGTGAGTTCGAGAACCGCCACCAGCGTTATGCCTCCCTGTTGCGGCCTGCGGTTCTGCCGCGGCCTCGCTCTCCCCAGCTCCTCCCCGGGAACGGCGATTTCGCGCATTTACGCTAATGCTCATGCAGGCGTCAATCAATTGTCGGACGAATTGAAGACATGTTTTACCAAAAATCCGTTTTGTAGGACAAATAGCAATTGACGTTGGCCGCATGCCGATATTAGCTAAGCATCGGAGGAAGATCATGCCGATCTTTCGACCCGGCTGGCCGGGCGGAATCGGCGGAAGCGATACCGGTCCGGGACTTGGCGGCAATTCTCGCCGGCACGGTTCGGAATTGCATCTGGAAATGCTTATCGGCCTGGACTGGCGGAGGCACGAGCGCTCGTGAAACGATGCTCTGTCTTCGCGCACCGGGTTGGTCTGCGTGGCGGGCACGCCGTGCCCGTCTGTTTCAAGGGAGGACTGATATGAGGAAATCACTTTTGCTCGCCGCTGCCGCCGTCATGGCGTTGGGCGCCGGGCCGGCACTGGCCAAGAAACAGCTCGTCATTGTGGTGAAGGGGCTCGACAACCCATTCTTCGAAGCCATCCACCAGGGCTGCGAGAAGTGGAACAAGGAAAACGCCAGCTCGGAATATGAATGCTTCTACACCGGCCCGGCATCGACTTCGGACGAGGCCGGCGAGGCTCAGATCGTGCAGGACATGCTGAGCAAGCCCGACACAGTGGCGATGGCGATTTCGCCGTCGAATGCGCCGCTGATCGCGCAGACGATCAAGACCGCCAATCCCTCGATCCCGATCATGACGGTCGATGCCGACCTTGCCAAGGAAGATGCGGGCCTTCGCAAGACCTATCTCGGCACCGACAACTATCTGATGGGCAAGAAGATCGGTGAATACATCAAGAAGGCCAAGCCCAATGGCGGCAAGATCTGCACCATCGAAGGCAATCCGGCGGCCGACAACATCCTGCGCCGCGCTCAAGGCATGCGCGACGCGCTGTCGGGCAAGGACGGCCTCGCGGCGCTTGCCGGTGAAGGCGGCTGGACGGAAGTCGCCGGATGTCCGGTGTTCACCAATGACGATGGCGCCAAGGGCGTACAGGCGATGACCGACATCCTCGCCGCAAATCCCGACCTCGACGCCTTCGGCATCATGGGCGGCTGGCCGCTGTTCGGCGCGCCGCAGCCCTATCGCGACCTGTTCAAGCCGATGGCCGACAAGATCGCCAGCAACGCCTTCGTCATCGGCGCGGCCGACACGATCGGCGACGAAGTGGCGATTGCCAGGGATGGTCTGGTGACCGCGCTGGTCGGCCAGCGGCCGTTCGAAATGGGCTACAAGGCGCCGTCGGTGATGATCGACCTGATCGAAGGCAAGAAGGTCGACGATCCGGTCTTCACCGGTCTCGATGAATGCACCAAGGACACGGTCGACACCTGCATCCAGAAGTAGGTCTCGATCTCGGGGTGCCCTTCGAAGGGCGCCCCGTCACTTCCCTCAGGGACAAGGACAGGCAGCGTTGTCGGGGGCGGCAGTCTCCGGATTTGACGCGCCCATAGGTCGGCGAAGGCATCCGCGGGCGCGGACAATTCCGGACAGTTTCCACGCGACGGACTGACGATGCCGGAACGCCGATGCCGGACGACAAATCAAGAAAACGCTCTGCCGGGACCACGGCCAGCCATCCACTTGTCGCTGTTCGGCGACCGGAGATGGCCTGGAACCCGGGCTCGAGCGTGCATGCCTCGCTTGCCAGCGAGATCGGTCTTCGGATCGTGCGCGGCGACTATCCGCCGGGCACCATCCTGCCCAACGAGGCCAAATGGTCGGAAACCTTCAACGTCAGCCGCTCGGCGGTGCGCGAGGCGATCAAGATGCTGATGGCCAAGAGCCTTCTGGCATCACGCCCCAAGATCGGAAGCTGGGTGGAGCCGAAGGAACGCTGGAACCTGCTCGACCGCGATGTGCTTGCCTGGTACGCGAGCGCGCCGGACCGCGAGCTGTTCCTGAAGACGGTGCAGGAATTCCGCCACATCATCGAACCGGAAGCCAGCGCCTTCGCCGCCATGCGCAGGAGCGAGGAGCAGATGGCCGAAATCAGCCAGGCCTGCCGCGAGATGGGGGTTGCCACAAACCTGCAGGAGCGCACGCGCGCCGACACGCGCTTTCACCTCGCCATTCTCAGGGCATCGGGCAACGAGCTGCTGGTGCCGCTCGGCGTGCTGATCGAATCGGCGCTCGACCATTTGTTCGTCTTCGTCACGCGCGAGCACAGCGACCAGCGGCGGGCGCAGTCGTTGCACGAGGCCATAGAGAAGGCCATCCGCCTCAAGCGCCCGGCCGCCGCTCGAACCGCCGTGCACCGGCTGCTGGCCAACACCGACGAGGTCATCGAGCGGTCGCGGCGGTGACGCGAGGCCTTCCCGACTTCAAATCTTCTGCTTCACGCCATCTTTTGACGGCATCAGGTCGACGCCGTTGACCTTGCCGATATGGGTCGCCAGCATCGGCACGAACTGCTCGGCCGGGCCGGCGGCGAAGGCGCCGGCAAAGGCGTTCTTGGTGGCGTTGCCGAGCGGGTTGGCGATGCCGGCGGCGCCCGCCATGGATTCCAGATAGGTAAGGTCCTTGAAGGCGTTGGCGATGGAGAATTTATGCGCGTCCCGGTCGCCCTCCAGCGTCCAGCGCATGAAGGTCTGGTAGAAGGGGCAGTCCATGCGGCCGTTGCGGATGACGCTGTCGAAACGCGACGGCGAGATGCCGACCTTCTCGGCCAGCGCCAGCGCCTCGGAATAGATCGCGGCGTAGCCCAGCGAGATGAAATTATTGAGCAATTTCATGCGGTGGCCGTCGCCGGTGTCGCCTATATGGACGATGCGGCCGGCCCAGGTCTCGATCACCGGCTTCACCCTGTTGAAGACCGGGTCGGGCGCACCGACCATGGCGTCCAGCGTGCCTTCCCAGGCCTCCTTCGGCGTGCGGCTGAGCGGCGCGTCGACATAGTCGACGCCGAGCGCCCTGAGTTCGGCAGCCAGCGCCACCGTCGAGACCGGATCGGAGGTCGAGCAATCGACGACCACCGCGCCTTGCCTCAGGCCCTCCTTCAGGCCGCCGGGGCCGCGAATGATGGCTTCGACCTCGCGCGAGCCGGTGACGCAGATGAAGACGATGTCGGATGATGCCGCCACCTCGCGCGATGTCGCCGCTTCTGTGGCGCCGCGACCAGCCAGGTCATCCGCCGGTTTGCGGTTCTTGCGGCCGAGGAAGGTCAGCGGATAGCCCTTGTCGACGATGTTCTTGGCGATGCCGTGCCCCATGAGGCCCAAGCCGATGAAGCCGATTTTTTCGCGCGCGGCGGTGGTGGTCATGTCGTTCCGTCCTGTCTGGGGATTATCGATAATTTCGCCGTTGTTCTTGCCGCATATGGTTGCGGAATGCAATATTGTCTGACAATACACGGCAATATCGAGCGATGTGGAGAGCGAAATGACGAAGCGGATCATGTTCACCGGCGGCAGCGGCAAGGCAGGGCGTCACGTCGTGCAGTATCTGGTCGAGCATGGCTGCCAGGTGCTCAACATCGACACCAAGCCTCTCGACAATCCCAAGGTGCGCACGTTGATCACCGACATCACCGACAGCGGCCAGGTGTTCAACGCGCTGTCGAGCTATATGGGCCTGCATGAGTTCGACCCGTCGCTGCGTCCGCAGCCAGTCGACGCAGTTGTGCATTTTGCCGCCATCCCGCGCATCATGATCACGCCCGACAACGAGGTGTTCCGCATCAACGCGATGGGGACCTACAATGTCATCGAGGCGGCGGTGAAGCTCGGCATCCGCAAGGTGGTGATCGCCTCCAGCGAGACAACCTACGGCCTGGTCTTCGCCAACGAACCGCGCGATCCCAAGTATTTTCCGCTCGACGAGGAATACGACGTCGACCCGATGGACAGCTACGCGCTGTCCAAGATCGTCAACGAGAAGACCGCGCGAGCCTTCGCGCAGCGCAACGGCACCGATATCTACGCCTTGCGCATCGGCAATGTCATCGAACCGCACGAGTATTCACTGTTCCCGAAGTGGTTCGCCGATCCCGGCTTCCGCAAGAGGATCGCCTGGAGCTATGTCGACGCCCGCGACCTTGGCCAGATCACGCTCCGCGCCATCGAGAAGGACGGGCTCGGCTATCAGGTGTTCAACGCCGCCAACGACGACACCTCGTCCGACCTGCCGACAGCGGAACTCCTGAAGCGGTTCTATCCGAACGTGCCGGTCAAGGCGGAGTTCGGCGAATACGAGACGCTGCTCTCCAACCGCAAGGCGCGCGACCTGCTCGGCTTCCGCCCGGAGCACAGCTGGCGCAAATACGTCAAAACGGCCTGACGGAGCACCAGACGGTGGCTGATCTGTGCACAGTCGCCGGCTTTGCGGTCCGGCGGCCTTGCCGTGCTTGACAGCTTTCGAAATACGGACTTTCTGGGGCAGATGCGGAACGGGAAGCCGAGCAAGGAAAAATCACCGGAGCAGGCGGCGTCGGCCGAGCGCCACGCCGGTGTTCGTCGGGCTGACGCGCCGCGCATTCCGGGATCGAGCGTGCATGCCTCGCTGGCCAGCGAGATCGGTCTTCGGATCGTGCGCGGCGACTATCCGCCGGGCACCATCCTGCCCAACGAGGCCAAATGGTCGGAGACCTTCGACGTCAGCCGTTCGGCCGTGCGCGAGGCGATCAAGATGCTGATGGCCAAGAGCCTTTTGGCATCGCGTCCGAAGATCGGCAGCTGGGTGGAGCCGAAAGAGCGCTGGAACCTGCTCGACCGCGATGTGCTTGCCTGGTACGCGACCTCGCCCGACCGCGAGGTATTCCTGAAGACGGTGCAGGAATTCCGCCATATCATCGAGCCGGAGGCGACGGCTTTCGCCGCGATGCGGCGTACCGAAGAACAGATGGCCGAGATCAGCCAGGCCTGCCGCGAGATGGGCGAGGCACCGACCCTGCAGGAGCGGACGCGCGCCGACACGCGCTTCCATCTCGCGATCCTGAGGGCCTCGGGCAACGACTTGCTGGTGCCGCTTGGCGTGCTGATCGAATCCGCGTTCGATCACCTGTTCAGCTACACGACGCGAGAGGTCGACGACCTGCAGCATGCGCAGAAGCTGCATGAGGCGATCGAGAAGAACATCCGCCTGCAAAGGCCGGACGCGGCGCGCAATGCGGTGCGCAAGCTGCTCGCTAACACCGATGACGTCATTAAATCGAGATAGAGGACGCGACCCGAGCGAAATCAATCGTCTCGCTCGCGGCCGAAAGCGGCGCGCAACTCGTCCTTGGCCTTCTCCAGCACTCGCTTGCGTTCCGCCGGCAGGTTGCTGCCGGCACGGTTGATGTAGAAGTTCAGCATCGACATGGCGGACTGGAACGGCTCGGACTTGCGCCGGTCGCTGTGCTCGGCCGATCGCTTGAGCGAGGCGGCGATCTTTTTGGCATCGTTGGATTCGAAGACATGCTTCTCGAGATCCATCGCGTCGCTGTGCCCGGTCACTTCGGCCGACCATTTTCGTTTCGCGGTCATTGCAGCACTCCTTTCATGATGGAAACTCAACGCGGAGATGTCTGTTCCCGCCGGATCCTTGCTTCTGGAGCGACGGATTTGCCTGTCGTGGCGCTGCTCGATGCCTGCCGATGCGCCGAATAGTGGAGCCGAACCGCTAGCTCTCAAGAACACCGCGGACAGGAAACGCCTTGGCCACCACCTTCTCCAGCAGCGCCCAGAGGCCAGACATCGACAGCGCCTATGCCTGGATGCGGCTCGCCATCTCGGTGGTTCTGGCGACGATCGGCGGTGTCGGCATGTGGGCGGTGGTCGTGGTGCTGCCGGCGGTGCAGGTTGAGTTCGGCGTCGACCGCGCCGCGGCCTCGATGCCCTATACGGCGACCATGGTCGGCTTTGCCGCCGGCAATGTGCTGGTCGGCCGCGCCATCGACCGGATGGGCTACTGGATCCCGGCGCTGGTCTCCGCGACGGCGCTCGGCGCCGGTTTCCTGCTCGCCTCGCTCACCAGTTCGATCCTCGGCTTCACCCTGGTCCAGGGGCTTCTGATCGGCGTCGGGACGTCGGCGATCTTCGGCCCGCTGATCGCCGACATCTCGCATTGGTTCAACCGGCGCCGCGGCGTCGCGGTGACTGTGGCGGCATCGGGCAATTACCTCGCAGGGGCGGTCTGGCCCTTCATCATGCCAACGATCATGAGGGCGGAAGGCTGGCGCTTCACCTATGCGGCGATCGGCGTCGTCTGCCTGCTCACAATGGTGCCGCTGGTGCTGATGCTGCGGCGCGGCGCTCCGCATGAAGCGATGGCCGGCACTGCCGGCTGCCGTCCGGTGCGGCCGATCTCGCTGTCGCCGGCGGCGCTGCAGGTTCTGCTGGTCGTCGCCGGCTTCGGCTGCTGCATGGCGATGTCGATGCCGCAGGTGCACATCGTCGCCTATTGCATGGACCTCGGTTATGGCATGGCGCATGGCGCCGACATGCTGTCGATCATGCTGGCGGCGGGCGTCGCCAGCCGCATCGGCTCGGGCTTCCTTGCCGATCGCATCGGCGCGGTGAGGACGCTGCTGCTCGGCTCGGTGCTGCAATGCCTGTCACTGCTGTTCTACATCCCCTTCGACGGGCTTGCCTCGCTCTATGTCGTGTCGCTGGTCTTCGGCCTGTCGCAAGGCGGCATCGTGCCCTGTTATGCGATCATCATACGCGATTACATGCCGGCAAGGGAGGCTGGACAGCGCGTCGGCATCGTCATGATGGCGACCATCTTCGGCATGGCGGTCGGCGGCTGGATGTCGGGCTGGATCTACGACCTCACCGGCTCCTATGCCGCGGCCTTCGTCAACGGCATCGCCTGGAACCTGGTGAATCTGGCGGCCATCCTCCTCTTGATGTGGAAGGCCCGGCGCAGTCCCCTGGCGATGGCCTGATGGCGGGCCGCACGGTGCCGGTCGCTTGACAAGGGCGGCAGGCTGCGCGACGCCAGATGGCGCGGCGAGGGACTGGCATGGCGATACCGACAAACACCATCGTTTCGCGGCCCAGCCTGGCTGATGGCGCGGCATCGAGGGCAGGGCGGTGATCAAGCCGCGCTCGCGCCGCGGCGGCGGCCGCCCGACCATCGCCGACGTGGCGCGCAAGGCCGGCGTCGGCGCCATCACCGTATCGCGGGCGCTGCGCGAACCGGGGCGGGTTTCGGACGACCTGCGCCGCCAGATCCAGGCCGCCGTCGACGAGCTCGGCTATGTTCCCGACCCGAACGCAAGGGCGCTGGCCTCGGCCCGCGCCGAGGTGTTCGGCGTGTTGGTGCCGTCGCTCACCAACAACGTTTTCGCCGAAGTTGTGCGCGGCATCTATGACAGCCTGTCGGACAGCCCCTTCCGCATCCAGCTCGGCAACACCCACTATTCCGGCCTCGAAGAGGAGCGCCTGCTGCAGGTGTTTGCCCCGCAGCGTCCGGCGGCGTTGATCGTGGCCGGCATCGACCAGACTCCAACCTCGCGCCGCCTGCTGGAGACTGCCGGCTGCCCGGTGGTTCAGGTCATGGAGACCGGTCCCGATCCGGTCGACATGCTGGTCGGGTTTTCCCATTTCGACGGCGGCCGGGTGGCGAGCGAGCACCTGGTCGAGGCTGGCTACCGGCGGATCGGCTTCATCGGCGCCCGCATGGACCCGCGTTCGCAGCGGCGTCTGGCCGGCTACCGCGCCGCCATGGAAGTGGCGGGCCTGTTCGACCCCCGGCTGGTGACGACCACGCCACTGCTGTCCAGCGTGACGCTCGGTCGTGAGCTTTTTCGCGATGCGTTGGCCAAGATGCCGGCGCTCGACGGGGTATTCTGCAACAATGACGATATCGCGCTTGGCGTCCTGTTCGAATGCCATCGCGCCGCTATCGCGGTTCCGAAGACCATCGGCATCGTCGGCTTCAACGATCTCGACATGATGCAGGCAGCGTTTCCGTCGGTCACCAGCATCCGCACCCATCGCTATGAAATCGGCCGCCAGGCAGTCGCCATGGCGCTGGCGGCGATCGCGGGAGAGAGGCCGCGACAGCGCGTTGTCGACCTCGGCTTCGAGCTGATGCGCCGCGAGAGCACAGCACGTTGAAACACGCAGAAGCGACTGTGCAAATGCCGGTTTACACTGCGTCATGGTAGCGCTACCAATTGTTTCGTGTGGAAATTCAAAGCAAGGCCAGCGTCTGTTTATTATATATAAGCGACAGCTCATGCTTGTTTATTATGTATAATATGCTAGCTTTGTTTTCTCCTTGAGGGAGATGGAGGAGGGGGCATCGGGTGGCAAACCGCCACCCTGGTAGGCGTCATGGGGCAAGGCTGGAGGGCTTCGCCGGGTGTGGACGGGTGCCAGAACCACGCAGCATCAGGCAGAACTGCAATCGGGAGGAATATCGATGATCAAGTCACTTGTTGGTGGCATCGTTGCCGCCACTGCATTCGTTATGCTGAGCTCATCGGCGATCGCCGAGCCGGAAATCGTCAAGGGACCGGCCGCGGAGCCGGACTGCTTCGCGCCGTGGGCGGCCGATACCCAGTTCTTCAAATTCCCCAAGAAGGAGGGCCCGTACCGCATCGCGCTCGCCAACGGCTATATCGCCAACACCTGGCGCATCCAGATGATCCAGACGGCCAAGGCCTATGCCGCGCAGAAGGACGTCGCGGCAAAGCTCAAGGAATTCAAGGTCGTATCGACCGGCGAGGATGTGCCGGCGCAGATTTCGGCGATCAACAACTTCATCGATTCCGGCTTTGACGCGATCGTCGTCAACGCGCAGAACCCGACGGCTTTCGGGCCAGTGATCAAGCGCGCCAAGGAAGCCGGCGTGATCCTTGTCGCCTTCGACAACATCCTCGACACCAAGGATGCCATCAACGTCAATGTCGACCAGAAGGGCCTCGGAGAACTGTGGGCAAAGTGGCTGATCAGCCATATACCCGATGGCGGCAAGATCCTTGAAGTGCGCGGTGTCGCCGGCACCTCGGTCGACACCGATCGCCACAATGGCATCCATGAGGTCCTGGACGCTTCGGGCAAGAAGTGGGACGTCACCGAAGTCGCCGGCAAATGGGACGATCCGACAGCGCAGAAGGTCACGGCCGATGCCATCGCCACCAACGGTCCGTTCGTCGGCATCACCGGCCAGGGCGGGGACACCGGCATCGTGCAAGCGATGATCGATGCCAAGCACGCTTTCGTGCCGTTCGGCGGCGAGACCGAAAACGGCTTCCGCAAATTCTGCGCGGCGCACGCGGCCGATGGCCTGAAGTGCTCGTCGGCCGGCACCGGCCCCGCCCAGGTGGCGGTCGCTATCAAGACGGCGATCTCCGCGCTCGAGGGCAACGTCGTGCCGCAATCGGTGAAACTGCCGCTGGCGATCGTCGAGGATCCGAACTTCAAGGAAGGCCAGGACTACTTCCCCGATCAGTCCGACAATTTCTTCGTCGGCAATTCCTTCCCGACCTGCGGTATCAATTTCACCGCGCAGGAAATCATGGGCCAGACCAAGGAAAACAAATAGTCTGACCGGCCGGGGCGGCGGGCATCTCCCGCGGCTCCGGCTGCTTGCCATCTGTCGATAGAAATTGCCTCGGAGGGCTGATGGACGGCGCGGTTCCGCTCTTTCGCATGGAAGGCATATCCAAGCGCTATGGCGGCGTGCGTGCCTTGGAAAAGGCCGAGCTGACGGTCACGGCCGGTAGCATCCACGCCATTCTCGGCGAAAACGGCGCCGGCAAGTCGACACTGATCAAGGTGATGGCCGGGGTCGTCGCGCCGGACGAAGGCCGCATGATGCTGGACGGTCGCGAGGTGAGCTTCGCCTCGCCGGCGGCGGCCAACCAGGCAGGCATCGTCTGCATCTTCCAGGAACTGTCGCTGATACCGGAACTCAGCGTCGCCGACAACATCGTCATCTCCGACCCGCCGAAACGTTTCGGCCTGATCGACCGCAAGGCGCAGCGCCGCATCGCCGAAGAGGCGCTCGCCCGCGCAGGTGCTTCCGACATCCATCCGCTGGCGCTGGTGAAGGATTTGCCGCTGTCGCGCCGGCAGATGGTCGAGATCGCCAAGGCGCTGGCCCGCAAGCCGCGCATCCTGATCCTCGACGAGGCGACCTCGGCGCTGACCGCGACCGATGTCGCCAAGATCTTCGGCGTGCTGAAGAGGCTGCGGGAAGAGGGGCTGGCGCTGCTCTACATCTCGCACCGGATGAACGAGATCGCCGAGCTTGCCGACCAGTGCACCGTCTTCCGCAACGGCCGCAACGTCGCCAGTTACGCGGCCGGCTCGAAGAGCGACAGCGAAGTCGTCGAATTGATGATCGGACGCGAATACAGCCACATCTTCCCGCCGAAGCCGGCGCGGCACGCCGCCGCCGTCCCGGTGCTGGAGGCGCGCAACCTGTGCTGGACCGATCGGCTGGACAATGTCTCGCTCACCGTCGGGGCGGGCGAGGTCGTCGGCCTCGGCGGCCTCGACGGTCAGGGCCAGCGGGAGTTGCTGCTTGCCTTCTTCGGCGTGCTGCGCGGCCTTGCCGGCGAGATCCTGGTCGACGGCAAGGCGGTTTCCATCGCCAGTCCTTCAGCCGCGCGTGACGATCGCATCGGCATGGCGCTCATCCCCGAGGACCGCAAGACCGAGGGGCTCATGCTGCCGATGACGGTGCGCGAGAACCTTTCCTTCGCGGCGCTCGACCGACTGTCAAAGGCTGGCGTCATCGACCGCGCGACCGAGCAGCGGCTGATCGACGACATGGTGGAGCTGCTCGCGATCAAGACCGCTGGCCTCGACATTCCGGTCGGCGCGCTGTCGGGCGGCAACCAGCAGAAGGTCGTCATCGCCAAATGGCTGATGCGGCAGCCGCGCATCGTCCTGCTCAACGACCCGACGCGCGGCATCGATGTCGGCACCAAGCAGGAACTCTACCAGTTGATGCGCAAGCTCGCCGACGCCGGGGCCGCGATCCTGTTCTATTCGACCGACTATGACGAACTGATCGGCTGCTGCGACCGGGTGCTCGTGCTCTATGACGGCGCGGTCAAGCGCGAGCTGGTCGGCGCCGAGATCACCGAGCATGCGCTGATCGCCAGCGCGCTCAATATCCACGGCGAGGGCGCCGGTCCGATGCAGGGAGAGGGCGCATGAAGGGGATCGCAGCGTGAAGGATTGGCGTTACTGGCTGGCCGAGCAACGCGGAACGCTGCTCGCACTCGGTATCTTCGTCGCCATGTTCGCGATCTACAGCGCGAACCACCCGGCGGGCTTTACCGCCAATGTCGTGCAGACGGCCGCCAACAAGGGCGTGCTGCTTGCCTTCGTCGCCATGGCGCAGACCCTGGTGGTGATCACGGCCGGCATCGATCTATCCGTCGGCATGATCTTCACGCTGACCAATTGCCTGGCTTCCTGGCTGGTGATCGGCACCGGCCTCGAGACGGCCTTCGGCGTCGTCGCGGTGCTCGGCACCGGGCTCGTCTGCGGCGCCATCAACGGCGCCATCGTCATCTATGGGCGGCTGCAGCCGATCGTCGCCACCATCGCCACCGGCGCCGTCTATTTCGGCCTCGCACTGCTGCTGCGGCCGTTTCCGGGCGGTTCGGTCAATGAGGACCTTGCCGATTTCCTGACCGGGCGCTTCTTCGGCGTCGCGCCGGCGAGCCTGGTCGCGCTGGCGGTCGTGGTGCTGATC
>NZ_RZOJ01000007.1:0-50254 GCF_003998845.1 Mesorhizobium sp. M4A.F.Ca.ET.022.05.2.1
GCAAAAGCAGGCGCGGCTCGGCGACCAGCGCGCGGGCAAGCTCGACCCGCTTCTGCAGGCCGTAGGGCAAGGTGCCGGCAAGCCGGTCGCGCACCGCGGTCAGATGCAGGAATTCGAGGATCTGGTCGGCGCGGCCCCGCTGCTCGGCCTGCTCACGGCGCGAGCGGCCAAGCCCGAGGATCTGGTCGGCGAAGTTGGACCTGGCTTTGTAGGCAAGACCCGACGCGACATTGTCGAGGACGTTGAGACCCTTGAACAAAGCGAGGTTCTGAAATGTCCTGGCGACCCCCAGGCGCGCCAGCCGCTGCGTCGGGACCTGGGTGTAGCGCCTGCCATCGAGGGCGACGTGGCCGCGATCCGGCTGGTAGAGGCCGCTGATCACATTGATCAGCGAGCTCTTGCCGGCGCCGTTCGGCCCGATGATCGCCCGTATCTCGCCAGGGCGGACCGACAGCTCGACATCCGCCAGCGCGACAACGCCGCCGAACGACAGGCCGATGCCTTCCAGCGCAAGCAGCGCCGCGGAAGCGTCGGCAGCGGTCGGCTGCGGCTCGACCCTCTGAACTGGCCGCGGGCAGGCAGGCAGCCCTTGCGCAAGGATCTCCGGCGCGTAGACCGAAGCCTCGATCGCTTCAAAGGCGTGGCTGGATATCGGCATTCCAATCGTCCCCAACTGTACCCGAAGGCACGCAAAAGCCCTCCAGCAGGCCCGGCTAAGGGGCGCGCGGCTGACAGGCGTCGGCTGGCCGGACCATGCCCGGCCAGCGGAAGTCGCTATTTATTCGGCTGCCAGTGCTGCCGCGGCTTCCGCGTTTTCCAGCTCGCGGACGAGCGGGATGACATGCTTGCCGAAATATTCGACCTCTTCCTGGAAATGCAGGAAGCCGAGCAGGATAAGATCAGCGCCGGCGCGCTTCAACTCGACGATGCGCTCGGCCACCTGCCTCGGCGTGCCGATCAGGTTCGAGCGGAAGCCATCATTGTACTGCACCAGGTCGTCGAAAGACGATTTCGCCCAGTTGCCCTCGCCTTCCGGCGAGGCTTTGCCGGCGTTCTTGACCTCGTGGCCGAAGGCGTTGACCGCTTCCGGATTGGCCTTGGCGATGATCTCGGCCAGCACGGCCTTCGCTTCTTCCTCGGTCTGGCGCACGATGGCGAAGGCGTTGACGCCGACCTTGACCGAATGGTTGTTGGCCTTGGCCTGGATGTCGTCGACCTGCCTGGCGATCCCCTCCGGCGTATTTCCGTTGGTGAAATACCAATCGGAAACACGCGAGGCCATGTCGCGGGCCGCGCGGGACGAGCCGCCCTGGAAGATCTCGGGCAGCGGCTGCGGCGGCTTCGGCTTCAGCGAGTACTGGTTGAAGCGGTAGAAGTCGCCGCGAAAGGTGAAACTGTCCTCGGTCCAGATCCCGCGCAGCGCGCGGATGAACTCTTCCGAGCGCCGATAGCGTTCGTCATGGTCGAGCCAGTGCTCGCCAATGGCGTGGAACTCGCCGCGGAACCAGCCGGACACGAGATTGATGGCGACGCGGCCATTGGTCAGGTAGCTGATGGTGGCGAGCTGCTTGGCAGCCAGCGCCGGATTCCACGGACCGGGCAGGATCGCTGCGATCACCTTCAGGCTTGTGGTGGCGGCAAGCAGGTCATGGCTGAACGACACCGATTCATGCTGCTCGTCGGCGCCGTAGCCGGCAGTGAAGCGTATCTGGCTCAACGCATAATCGAAGCCGGCCTTCTCGGCGATCTGCGCCAGCTTGCGGTTGTACTCCGCCGAATGATTGGTCCTCTGCTCGATGTTCGAGATGACGAGCCCGCCCGAGACGTTCGGTACCCAATAGGCGAATTTGACTGCGTCGCGATCGTTCTGTGGCATGAAAATCTCCCGGCTTGGCCTGTCCCAACAATTGGTCCGGCGGTGGCCGAACGTGCGGACAATTATTAGTCTATTGAGTATATATACAAAGTAGGATTTTCCGTTTTCACGGCCACGCCCGGACGGAAATACCAATTCGCACAGCCGCATCCGTTGCGGATTTTCAGCCCGCGGCCGGGATCGAAGGCAGGGCGCCGAGCCGGCCTTCGATTTCCGAGGCGACCGCCTGCGAATGGCGAGCGACTTCCGGCAGCCCCATCAACTCGCCAAAAGTGCCGCGCGCCAGCGGACCGGCGACGAACAGCCCCGCAAGCGGCGCGCCGTTAGGGCCGACGGCACGGCTATCGAGGCCTGTTTCTATGCCGAGCCCATGACGATCGGCCCTGATCAGGCCGGCCTCGGCAAGCGAACGCAACGCGGGGTTGAGGTGGAGCGCCTTGCCATGCGCCGGTCCCGTGGTGTTCACCACGGTGTCGAATTGCAGCGTCTCGATCTGCTTTTGGCCGCGCCGCCACAGGCTAACCGCCAGGCGATCCCCGTCCTGCTTCGAGGCCACCAGACTGGCCGCGATGTTGTCGAACGTGCCCTCGGCACGGCGGCGCTCGAGCACGCTGGCGACCTGCGGCGCGATCCTGAAGCGATGCACGTCCCAGAAGACGCGCAGCCGGCGCACCAGCCGCATGCGTTCTTCAGTGCCGAGCGCAGACCACACCAGCGGTCCCTGCAAGCGAAGCTGATCGAAGACCGACTGCCAGTTGACGCCGGCGGCCTCGGCTGCCGCCAATGTCGAACGAACGCGCTCGAGCAATGCAAGCGCGGTGCTGGCCGGCGCCGAGACGAAATCGCCGAACGGTTCGCCGCGAACATCCGGATGCCCGCGCGAGCGCAGCCCATGCCGCGACACGGCCAGGATGCGGCCGCGATGGCCGCGGCGGTCGAGCTCGGCGACGGTGTCGGCCGAGGTCAGGCCGGAGCCGACGATCAACACCGACGCCCCGGGAGCGATCGAACCGAGCGCATCCCGGGCATACACATCGGCAACGAAGCCGCGCGTGGCGGCGACCGGCTTCAGGAAGGCAGGAACATCGGGCGACGGGTGCGTCATGGCAAGAACGACCACGTCGGCCGAGATCGGCTGATCCGAGGTGAAAACAGTCCAGCCGCCGTCGCTGCTGCGCCTCACCTTCCGCACGTCGTCACGCAGGTGGCGGACCGCTCCAGTCTCGACAAAAGGCGCCAGCTGTTCGGCGACATAGCGGCCGAAGACCCGCCGCCTCGGAAAGACGTCGCCGTTGCGCCAGACCGAGTCCGGATCGCGCCCGACTTCACCGTCGTGGGCGAGCCAGCGCAAGAAATGCTCGGGCTCGTCCGGGACCAGGCTCATCCTGGCCGCGGGAACGTTGACGCGATGCGACGGCTCCTCGCTGGAATAGGCTAGCCCGCCACCCAGGAACGGGCGCGGCTCGATCACCGTGACGGATGCATGCGGACGCTGCCTGGCCAGGTGCCAGGCAACGGCCGCGCCCGAGAAACCGCCACCGAGGATGGCGATATGGCTTCGCGGCCGGGGCGGCAGCGCGTTCACGATGCGCTGGCGAGCGATTTCGGCCGATGGTCGCCGGCGATGGTCTCGCCGAACGGACCCGTATTGACGGAGGAACCTGCGACCTTGACCAGGTGGTCGGTCGGCAAATGCGGCAGCACCAGCTCGCCGAAGCGATAGGCTTCCTCGAGATGCGGATAGCCCGACAGGATGAAGGTGTCGATGCCAAGCCGGCGGTACTCGTCGATGCGCTGGGCGATCGTGGCGGGATCGCCGACAAGTGCCGTGCCGGCGCCGCCCCGCACCAGCCCGACGCCGGCCCAGAGGTTCGGCGCGATCTCGAGCTTCGACCGGTCGCCGCCATGCAGCGCGCTCATTCGCGCCTGGCCGACAGAGTCCATGCGGGCAAACACCTTCTGCGCCGAGGCGATGGTCGCATCGTCGAGCCGGCTGATCAGCCGGTCGGCGGCCGCCCAGGCTTCCGCCGTCGTCTCGCGGGCGATGACATGCAGGCGGATGCCGAAGGAGAGCTTGCGGCCCGCCTTGTCGGCGAGCTTGCGCACGCCGTCGAGCTTACGCTCGACATCGGCCGGCGGCTCGCCCCAGGTCAGGTACTTGTCGATTTCCTCGGCAGCCACGACGGACCCGGCGTCGGACGAGCCGCCGAAATAGAGCGGCGGATAGGGCGCCTGGACCGGCGGGAACAGCAGCCGGCCATCCTCGATGTGGAAATGCCGGCCCTCGTGCTCGACCGTCTCGCCACGCAGCAGCCGCTTGTAGACCTGCAAGAACTCCTGCGTCACCTCGTAGCGCTCGGCATGCGACAGGAAGATGCCGTCGCCCTTGTTTTCAAGCGGATCGCCGCCGGTGACGACGTTGATCAGCAGCCGGCCATTGGAGATGCGGTCGAGCGTCGCCGTCATGCGCGCGGCAAGCGTCGGCGATTGCAGGCCCGGCCGCACCGCGACCAGGAAGCGCAGCCGTTTCGTCAGCGGCGCCAGCGCCGAGGCGACGACCCAGGAATCCTCGCATGACCTACCGGTCGGCAAAAGCACACCATGGTAGCCAAGCGTGTCGGCCGCTTGCGCCAGTTGGGTCAGATAGTCGAGATCGACCGCCCTGCCACCTTCGGATGTTCCGAGATATCGGCTATCGCCATGCGTCGGCAGGAACCACAGCACCTTGATGCGATCGGGAATTTCGGCACTCATGTCTATTGTTCTCAAGAGACTAACTCCAGTTCGTGACAGCGGCTAACTGCTATCATCAAGCATAAAGTCTAGGATTGTTGAGATTGTACCTTCTATTTCGGGGCTGGATCCTGGAATTCTTTATCAAACACCTGATTTTCCTGCGGAATGGCAGCGCGCGCTAACCAACGAGTTGAGCGTCATCGCGTTAACGTCTTCGGCGCCGGGGTATCTCCCCGCCGGTTGGAAGACGGTTCTAGGCGACGGCTATGATTTGGTAGACGAACAATCTTGCGAGTTGGACTCGCAAGCCGGAATTGTTTTCTGCGCATGGCGGCTGGATCGGGGGGGCGGATCCGGTCGACGAGGTCACTGCGACCAGTACTGCCAGGCCCAGTAAAAACTTTCGTCGCGTGGCGGCAGGCGATCGCGCTCGGGGTCCAGCCGCACCGGCGCCGGCGATCTCGGTTCGTTCAGCGGCGTCTCCGACGCCACGGCTTCCTTTGTGCTGGCAAGCAGCCAGTCGCCGACCTGGGCGAAAAGCACGGCGGTGGAATGGGTCATCATCATTCTCCTTGTTTCGCTCAGTCCTTGCCCGCCCAGGGAACCAGCGCGCGCTCGACCCTGCGGATGACGAACTCCAGCGCGAAGGCGATGGTCGCGATCACCAGGATGCCCATCACCACCACGTCGGTCACCAGGAACTGCGCCGCCGACTGGATCATGAAGCCTAGCCCGCGTGTGGCCGCCACCAGTTCGGCGGCCACCAGCGTCGACCAGCCGGCGCCGAGCGCGATGCGCAGGCCGGTGAGGATCGAGGGCAAGGCGCTGGGCAGCATGACATGGCGAACGACCTGCCTCCGCGTCGCGCCGAGCGAACGCGCTGCGTCGATGCGCTCGCGCGAGACGCCGCGCACCCCGGCGGCGGTCGACAGCGCCACCGGCGCCAGCATGGCGATCGCGATCACCAGGATCTTCGACGGTTCTCCAATGCCGAACCAGATGACGATCAGCGGCAGATAAGCGAGCGGCGGGATCGGGCGCAGGAATTCGAGCAGCGGATCGAAGAGGCCGCGCCCGATCTGGCTGATGCCGATGGCGAGCCCGGCCGGAACGCCGATGACGATGGCCGCGATCAGCGCCGCGAACACGCGCCAGAGGCTGGCGGCGACATGCTGGAGCAGCGTCGCATCGACGAAACCGTCGCGGGCGACTGTGACGAACTTTGCCCAGACGGCGGCGGGCGACGGGAGGAAGACCGGTGACACCAGCTGCAGCTCGGCCGATGCAGCCCATGCCGCCAACAGCGCAAGAAGGGTGATCGCGCTGATCAGGCGCGCTGAAACGCCCCTGCGGTTCCGCCGCGGCCGCGACCATGGCACCGACAGGGCGTCATTCTCGCCGGCCCTGGCTGCCCGCCGCTCCGTGTAGCTGCCGACGCTCATGCCGCCTCTCCTTCGAATATCGTGTCAGTCAACTCGGCGCGGGCTGCGGCGAAAGCCGGATCCGTCTTGATCGCGCGGATCGGCTCGCCGCCGGCATAACGCCGGCCGAATTCGGTCTCGAAGCTGCGCACGACATGGCCGGGTCCCGGCGCCAGCACGACGATACGGGTGGCAAGCACCAGCGCTTCCTCGATGCCGTGTGTGACCATCAGCACGCCGACTTCGGCAGCCGCCCACAGATCGAGCAGCGTCGTCTGCATGCGCTCGCGCGTCAGCGCGTCGAGCGCGCCGAGCGGCTCATCGAGGAGAAGAAATTCCGGCTCGGCAGCAAGCGCGCGCGCCAAGCCGACGCGCTGGCGCATGCCGCCGGAAAGTTCCCAAATTCGCTTGTCGCCGGCACTGTTGAGCTTGACGAGCTTGAGCAATTCGTCGGCGTGCCGCGCCCGCTTCTCGGCGCTCACGCCGCGCAGCTTGAGCGCGAAGGCGACGTTTTCGCGCGCGGTCAGCCAAGGAAACAGCGCATCATTCTGGAACACCACGGCGCGGTCTGGCCCGGGCGCGGTGATCGGCTGGCCGGCGATCGTGGCCCGGCCACGCGCCGGCTCCACCAGTCCGGCGGCGACGTTGAGCAGCGAGGTCTTGCCGCAGCCTGAGCGGCCGACCAGCACGACGAAGTCGCCCCTGCCGGATTCGCTTTTGCCGATGTCGATCGAGACACGCTCGACCGCGGGGGCCGGCTGGCCGTCATAATGCACGGTGACGTTATCGAGCGTCAGATGCGGCATTGGACTCAACACTCTTCTGCTGGATCGAACGAGGGGCGCCTGTCCCGAAGCTGCTCCTCGTAAGCGGTCCGGGACAGGCAGACGCACGGCCAGCGAAGAGGGCCGTGCGAGCTCGCTGCATCAGTTCGAGGCGAGCGCCTCGATGGCATATTTGGCCGTCGCGTATTTCGAGTAGTCGGGAAGCACCGCGTCGATCTTGCCCTGCTTCTTGAGGAAGGCGGACGTCGCCGCGATCGCCTTGACCGTGGCGCCGCCAAGGAACTTGTCGGAGGCCTGCTCGTCGAGCGTCGGGAAGACATAGCCTTTGAGCAGTTCCGGAACCTCTTCGAGCTTGGCGCCGGTGAGCTTGGCGATCTTGCCAGCTTCGGGCGAAGAGACCGACCAGGCCTCGGGGTTGGCCAAGTATCGGGCATAGGCCTCACCGGTGACCTTGACGAAACCGCGCACCACATCTGGATGTTTTTCCGCGAAGTCGGTGCGCACGATCCAGGCGTCGAAGGTCGGCGCGCCCCAGGCGGCGACCTGCGAGGAATCCAGTACCACCTTGCCGGTCGTCTTGATCTGGCCGAGCGCCGGGTCCCAGACATAAGCCCCGTCGATGTCGCCGCGTGCGAAGGCGGCGGCGATCTCAGGCGGCCTGAGGTTGAGGATCTCGACCGACTTCGGATCGACGTTCTCATGCTTGAGCGCGGCGAGCAGGCTGTAATGCGTCGTCGAGACGAACGGCACCGCCACCTTCTTGCCGGCGAGGTCGGCGATCTTCTCGATGCCGGCGCCGTTGCGGGCGACCAGCGCTTCCGATTCGCCGATGAGGCCGACGACGAAGATGGTCTGGATCGGCAGCTCGCGGCTGGCGGCGGCGGCCAGCGGGCTCGACCCGACATAGCCGATGTCGACCGAGCCGGAGGCGACGGCGGCGATCACGTCGGCGCCGGAATCGAATTTCCGCCAGTCGATCGCGGCCTTGGTCGCCTTCTCATAGGCGCCGTCGGCCTGCGCAACTTTCGAAGGCTCGACCACCGTCTGGTAGCCGATGGTGATTTTTAGGTCTTCCGCCGCGGCCGGGCCGAGCAGGGCGGCGCCCGCGAGCGCGGCGGACGACAGAAGCAGAATGCGTCGTGAAAGGATTGACATTGAAAGGCTCCATAACCCCGAGAAGCTGAATTGCCGTTCTATCGTCGCTTAATTCTATAAGGTTTGTAGAGTTAGATAATTCCAACGTAGGAGCCTTTATTGGAAAAGTGTCGCCCGCACGGGCGGTTCGGAAGCGCAAAAGGACAGTTGCGAATGCTCGGCTAGATCCCGTCGCAGGTGTTCGAGATTGGCTGAAAGGCCCACCGCCTCGCCGTCCTCGGCCTCGACCCGAGGATCCATGCCGTGACCGTTGCTTTAGGGTGCAACGGTGCAGAATTCTGAAATGTGCAGCGCCCCGATGTATCGGAATGGAGACGCTTCGCGACGCATCGACGCTAGCGCTGATGCGGCCCTCCCACGAGCGATCCATGAACGAAAATTCTCGCAGCCCTTCATCTGGGCAAATCCATGCCTCAAAGGTAGCGGCAATTGGAAAGCTGCCTTCGTGTTTAGCTCGATTAGTATAGTAATCTTATCAACATTGGGAGTGAGAGAACGATGCGCGATCTTCTGAACACCGTCCCGGCGATCGTTCGCGGCCTCCAGCCGAGGCCGCCAGCGGCGACGGCTGCAGGCCGATCGAGTTAAGTCACGTTCGGCCAGCAGCCATGGTTGGACGCGGCAACTCCATCGTCATTGTCGGCGGCGGCGCCAGCGGCGTCGTGCTGGCCGCGCATCTTTTGAAATCGCCGAATCCCGATCTGCGCGTCGCGCTGATCGAGAGGCGTCCGCATTTCGGGCAGGGCATGGCCTATTCGACGCTGCTTTCCGCGCATGTGCTCAATGTCAACGCCTCCGGCATGAGCGCCTATGCCGACGATCCGACCAATTTCGCGCGCTGGGTGCTGGACCGCGGTCTCGCCCAGCCGGATCAGGGCCCGTTCTACGCGCCGCGCAGCCTTTATGCCCGCTATCTGAAGGAGTTGCTCGACGAACTCGAGGCCCGCGAGCGCGACAGCGGCCGCTTGCGGCTGATCCGCGAGGAGAGCCTGTCGATCTCGCCGACCCCGTCGGGCGTCGAGGTGGCCTTGGTCAACGGCATCAGCGTCGTCGGTCATCTTGCCGTTTTGGCCACCGGCCATGACGAGCAGCCGGGCGCTTTCCAGGGTCGCGCCATCCGCATGGGTTCGGAGGCGGACACCGCGCTCGACCCAGAGGCTACTGTCCTGGTGCTCGGCACGGGCTTGAGCATGGTCGACGCTTTCCTGTCGCTCGAGCAGCGAGGCCATCGCGGCGAGATCATAGCTGTGTCGCGGCGCGGCCTGCTGCCCTCGCCGCATCGCAAGGGCAATCCGATCAAGCTCGACGTCGCCGACATTCCGCTCGGCACCCAGCTTTCTTATTTCGTCGGCTGGTTCCGCAACCTGATCCGCGAGAACCAGAAGGCCGGCGGCGATTGGCGCGACGTCGTCGATGGCCTGAGGCCTTTCAACCAGAAGATCTGGCAGAACTGGCCGTCTTCGGCCAAGCGCCGCTTTGTCGAGCACACCAAAGCCTGGTGGGACATTCACCGCCACCGCATAGCGCCAGAGGTCTATGCGCGCGTCACCGAAGCGGTCCGCTCGGGCCGCATCCGCCTCGTCGCCGGCCGGGTCGTGGAGATCGAGCTGGAGTTCACCGTTCGGATCCAACAGCGCGGCACGCAGGCGCTCGAAACGCTCGAAGTCGCCCGTATCTATGACTGCATGGGCATCGCCCGCGATATTTCGAAGACGTCGAACGGCGTCGTGCGCTCGCTGGTCGAGCGCGGCCTGGCGCGGCCCGACCCGCTTCACCTCGGCCTCGACGTCACCGCCAATTGCGAGTTGGTCGCGGCCGACGGCACGGTGTCATCCAAGATCCTCGCGATTGGACCGCTGACGCGCGGCACTTTCTTCGAAATCGACGCCATCCCCGACATTCGCGTCCAGTGCGCAAAGCTCAGCAAGCAATTGCTGGGTTCGGATTGAACCCGATGGCCGGCAGGCCAGAGCGACTGCCTTGAAAGACAAGCGCCCTGCCATGGTTTTTGATCCCGGGTGATGGCGTTGAGGATGGTCAGCAGCTTTCTGGCTGTGCAATGACGCCGACGATTTTGGCTTGCCCTTGGCGACAAGCTTGTATGAAGCATTCGGTAGGCAGGGTCGTGTCCTAGGCATATTGCAGTCTGGGCACGACTCCGCGCCGATCGACCGGCGCAGCAACGCTAACGCCGATTGTTCTCGAAGGCACCTACCCCTTGCGCGATCAGGTTGGTGGCCATCACCAGCGAGACGATCGCGCCCGAGTTGAAGACCACCACCCACCATTTGCCGCCGGTGAGGAAGCCATAGCCATCGGCGATCGCAAGGCCCCAATCCGCCGAGGGCGGCTGGATGCCGAGGCCGAGAAAGCTCAACGTCGCGATCGAAAAGAAAGCGTACCCCAGCCGGGTGACGAGTTCGATCAGGGTCGTCTCGCGGATGTTGGGCAGGATCTCCAGCGCCATGATGGCGAACGCGTTCTCGCCGCCCAGGCGAGCGGCGCTGACATATTCGCGTTCGCGCTGCTCGCGCACCGCGGCGCGCACGGTTCTTGCCACCAGCGGCGCATAGGCGATGGCGATCACCAAAATGACCGTGAGGTTCGAGGGTCCGAGCGCAACCAGTGTCATGGTGACGAGCACGATGAAGGGAAAGGCCATCAGCGTGTCGAGCAGCCTGGCGCCTATGGCATCGACCAGGCCATCGAAATAGCCGAGCACCAGACCGATGATCGTGCCCGCGGCGACGCCGCCCAATGTCGCCAACGGCGCCACCAGCAGGATGTCGCGCGATCCGACGATGATGCGGGAAAAGACGTCGCGGCCGAGCTGGTCGGTGCCGAACCAGTGCGTCACGTCCGGCGGCGTCAACGTCGCGAGGAAATCCTCGGCGTAGGGATCGAACGGCACGAGCCGGTCGCCGAACAGGGCGCAGGCGATCCAGAACAGCAGGATCAGCGATCGGACAACGACGGACGGCGGCAGGCCGCGAACGGCACGGCTTAACCGGCTGACGACCCGCGGGAAAAAAGATGCGCGCGCCGGCGCCGGAAACTCCAGCAGGTCCATCATAGCGACGCCCGCCGCCGCTGCCGCGGATCGAGCAGCGCCTGAACGAGATCGCCTGCCGCGGCCGACAGGACGAAGATCGTCGCCATGACCAGCACGCCGGCCTCAAGCATGGGAAAGTCGCGTGACTTGGCAGCGTTGAGCACGAGATTGCCGAGGCCCTGGATGCCGAACAGGGCTTCGATCACCACGAGACCGCCGAGCATATAGCCGCTCTGGGTCGCGAGCACCGCGATGGTCGGCGTCAGCGCATTGGGCAAGACGTGGCGGACAATGACCTGCGAACGGTCAAGGCCTTTCAGCGTCGCCGTGCGCGTGTAGTCGGCGGCCAGGGCCTCGACCACGCCGGCCCGCGTCATGCGCGCCAGATAGCCGGTGAGGTTCAGCACCAACGGCAAAGCCGGCAGGATGAAATAGTAGCCGCTTGTCCAGAAGCCGGCGCCGTCCGGCGCGGCGCCGGTGATCGGGAACCAGCTCAGCCACAGGCCGAAGACCATGAGCAGCAACAGGCCGGATACGAAATCGGGAACGATGCCGAAGGAGACGCCGGCAAGCACGATCAGCCGGTCGATCAGGCGGCCCTGGTTTAGACCCGCAATGATGCCCGCGCCTACGCCCACCGGTACAAGCAACAGCAGGATGATGCCGGCAAGTGCTGCCGAGCGGCCGAGGCTTGCCAGCACGAAAGGCGCGACCGGCGCCCGCATCGACAGTGACGTGCCGAAATCGCCTGTCAGCGCCCGGCTGAACCAGTGCCAGTATTGCACCAGCACCGGCTGATCGGCGCCAAGCTGCCTGTTCAGCGCCGCGACGGCTTGAGCATCCGCGAACGGGCCAAGCATGACGCGGCCGACATCGCCGGGCAGGACCTGCCCGGCGAGGAAGACCAGCACGCTGACCAGCCACAAGGTGAACAGGAGCGATGCCGTCCGCGTAGACAAGGTACGGCCGGTCAGCATCGGGTTCCGGGACCCCGGCCGGCTTGGCGTTTGCGCATCATGCCTGAACGAAGGTCACGCGATCGAGCAGCAGATGCGAGATCGCCGTGAAGCGCACGCCCTCGACCTTGTTGCTGGTGATGCGGCTGTATTGCGAGAAGTAGGAGATGATCTCCGGCGTCTCGTCGAGCAGCAGGGTCTGGATCCTGCCGGCGGCGATGCGCTGCGCCTGAAGGTCGCGCGCCTTGCCGTAGTCGACCAGCAACGCGTCATAGTCCGCATTCTTGAAATGCGCGGCGTTCCAGGCGCCGTCGCTCTTCAGCGTCGCGTTGAGGAAGATGTCGGGCGTGCCGCGATGGCCGAAATCGGTGATGCCGAGATTTGAGTCCAGCCAGGGCGAGCTGCCGAAGGTCGCGGAGCCGTAATAGGCATCCTGCGGCAGGACGTTGAGCTTGACGTCGATGCCGGCCTTTTTGGCGAAGTTCTGGATGATCACGGCATAGTCGGGAATGTCATAGGCGCGTTCGGTGGTCAGCGTCACCTCGAAGCCATTGGGAACGCCGGCTTCGGCGAGCAGACGCTTGGCCTCGGCGATATCCTGCTTGCGCTGCGGCACCGACGGATCGGCCGAAGGGAAGATCGGCGCGAAGGGCGTGTCGTTGCCGGCGATGGCGCGGCCTTTCAGCAGGCCTTTCACGATCGCCTCGCGGTCGAGGGTCAGCGCCAGCGCGCGGCGGACCCGCTTGTCGGTGAACGGCGCCTGGTCGGTTCTGAGATGCACGGCGTCATGCGAACTCGCCTGGACGCTGAGCAGCCTGAAATTGGCATTGCCCTCGATCGCGAGTTCGAGACGCGTGGTGCTGGGGATGACGTCGAGCTGACCGGCCTGCAGCGCCACGACCTGCGCCTGCTCGTCGTCGAAGAATTTTATCTCGACACGGTCGGGCAGCGCCTTGTCGCCCCAATAATCGGGGTTGCGCACGAAGCTGGCACCCTGCTTGGGGCGGAAGGATTCGAGCTTGAACGGGCCGGTCGCGTTGAAATTCTTCTCGAAGTCGCCGGCATAGTCGGCCGGCAGGATGACGGCGTTGTAGACGTCGGAGGAAACATAGAAGGGGAAATTCGAGTTCGGCTGGTCGAGATCGAAGGCGACAGTCTGCTCGTCGACGATCTTGGCGCCGCCCTTGGACAGGATGCCCTTATAGGCCGACAAGGCCGCAGAACCCCTGTTCGGGTCAACCAGGCGCTCGAAGCTCGCCACCACATCCTTGGCGGTGACGGCGCGGCCGTCGTGGAATTTCACGCCTGGGCGCAGCTTGAACGTCCAGCGCTTGGCGGTTTCGTCGGCTTCCCACGATACGGCGAGCTTCGGCTGCAAACCATCCTTCGGGTCGTCGAGGATCAGATATTCGCCGACCTGGCTGATGACGCCAATGCTGGCCGGATCGGTCAGCGTGACCGGATCGATCGCCTTGGTCGGCTGGCCAAGCCCGACCCGGACCGTGCCGCCCGCGGCAGCCGCGCGCGCCTGGCCGGCGAAGCCAAGACCTTGCGAGGCCGCGAAGCCGGTCAGGCCGATCAGGGCAGCATATTTCAGGAGATCGCGGCGCTTGAGGAAACCTTGAGCATATTCGTCCACGGCGACGTTCCAGATGTCGCCGGACAGATTGCGAAGCGAGTCGATGTCGTTGCGTTTGGTCATTTTGTCCCTCTTTGAAATTGGATTGGAATGAAACTGGAATGGATGCAGCCGCCGTCAGACCGGCTGGCCGTCGAGTTCGATGCGGTCGACCGCTTGCGGGTAGAAGGCGATCAGTCCCTTGATCTTCGGCATCTCCGCGATCGGGTCGCGGTAGGCCCAGGCGACGTCCTCGCGCAGCGAACCGTCCTTGAGCACGCCGGACCAATAGGAGGCGATGCCCTTGTAGGGACATCGGGTCCTGGTCAGCGAAGCCCTCAACCGATCGAGGCGGACATCCTCCGGCGGAAGATAGAAACGCGTCGGCAGGTGGGTTTCGAACAGGAGCACCGGACGGCGGCTGTCAGCAACCACCTCGCCGTCGAACCAGATCTTCACATGGCTGGAGCTCTGCAGCACGTCGATGCGGGCATAGGGGTCGCGGGCATGGACGAAGACTTCTTCCTCCTCCTCGAACCACTGGTCGACCAGGTTCCAGGTGAAGGCGATGCGGCCGGCGAGCGGGGCGAGGTTTTCGTCGGGCGGCGCCGTGAACGACCAGGCGGCATCGGCGGCACGTTTGTCGCCGGCTTCGATGTCCCAATATTTCGTCTCGCCGCCGACCGGGTGCTGCTGGCCATGCCTCGCCGGTTTCAGCGCCGTCTGGTCGACCGCGGCCAGCGGGAAGAAATAGATCGGCAGGAAATGGTTGGAGCGCAGCACCAGCACGTTGCGGCTGTCGGCGATGATGCGGCCGCCGAATTTGACGCGGATGCGCTTGGGGCTGTGCAGGACATTGATCAGCTGCGGCGCAGTCGCCTCGCGCGGCTGCAGTCTGGGTTGGGCGGTCATGGCGGCTCTCCTCAGGATACGGCGCGCTGGTTGGCGCGCTGCTCGGCGAAGCGGTTGGCGGGGCGGGCAAGCCCGAAACGGTCGCGCAGCGTTCCCGGCGCGTATTCGGTCGGGAAGACGCCTCGGCGCTGCAATTCGGGTACGACCTGTTCGGCGAAGTTGATCCAGTCCTCCGGCAGCAGCGGGAACATCAGGTTGAAGCCGTCGGCGGCGCCCACCTCGAACCAGTCCTGCAGCTGGTCGGCGATCTGCTTCGGCGTGCCGGCGACCGTCGGCACCGAGCCGCTGTTGGCGAGCTTGCGCGCGATCTCGCGCAAGGTCAGGTTCTGCGTCGCCCATTGCTTGACGCGGTTGAGCGAGGTGCGGCCGCCATTGAAGGTGCTTTCATCGGGAAGCGCCGGCAGCGGGCCGTCCGGCGGATAGGCGGACAGGTCGATGCCGCTCCAGCTCGACAGGAGGTCGATGCCGACGCGGTCCGGCAACAGTGTCTGGAGATAGTCCTGCCTGTCACGCGCCTCGGCCTCGGAGGCGGCGACGATCGGCAGGATGCCGGGCAGGATCTTGAAGCTCTCGGGCCGCCTGCCGTGGCGCGAGAGGCGATCGTTGATGTCCTCGCGGTACCGGATGCCGTCTTCCCTGGTGCTGTAGATGGCGAAATGCGCGTCGGCATAGGCGGCGGCGAAGTTCTTGCCGTCCTCGGAGGAGCCGGCCTGGACAATCAGCGGATGACCCTGCGGCGGCCGCGACACGTTGAGCGGGCCGCGCACCTTGAAATGGCCGCCGCGATGGTCGAGCACATGGACCTTGTCGGGATCGGCGAAATAGCCGCTATCCTTGTCGAACAGCAGGGCTTCGTCCTCCCAGCTGTCCCACAGGCCCTTGACGATATCGAGGAACTCGGCGGCGCGCTGGTATCGGAAGGCGTGCTCGATATTGCCGTCGCGGCCGAAATTGCGCGCCTCCTCGTCCATCGCCGAGGTGACGACGTTCCACGACGCCCTGCCACCGCTGATATGGTCGAGCGAGGCAAACAGGCGCGCGACATTGTAGGGCTCGCTGTAGGAGCTCGAGGCGGTGGTGATCAGGCCGATATGTTTGGTGACGCCGGCCAGCGCTGACAAGAGCGTCAGCGGTTCGAGGCGGGCATTGGCGTAATGCGCGACGCCGCTCTTCACCGAGTCCCAGATCGAAACGTGGTCGGCGACGAAAATGGTGTCGATCCTGGCGCGCTCAGCCGCCTGGACCAGCTCGCGGTAGTAGTCGAAGCCCAGCACTTCCCGTCCAGGCGCGCGCGGGTGGCGCCATGACATGCGATGGTCGCCCTGCGGATTGAAGAAGAACGCGCTGAGGATCAACTGATTTCGCGCCATGCCGGCCTCCTTGCAAATCCGCTGCGGGAGACGGGACGCCGCGTCGATCAACGCGGCCGGCCATCTCCATTTTGCAAAAGGCTAGATTGCGCTCGGCATTAATTCGAGTAATTTTATAGAGATTATGTACTAAATAAGCGGAAGCGATTGCCCTTGATTAGGGCTTCAGCAGAAAGCGATTTCGAGGTCTTGATGTCTTCTTCAGTGCTCAATGTGGAAAAACTTTCCATCGCCTATGATGGGAAAAGAGGATGGCAATCCGCCGTTGACGGCGTTTCGCTGACTGTCGCAGAGGGCGAGGCGCTTGGCCTGGTCGGCGAATCCGGCTCGGGCA
This sequence comes from Mesorhizobium sp. M4A.F.Ca.ET.022.05.2.1, assembly GCF_003998845.1. Taxonomy (NCBI): domain Bacteria; kingdom Pseudomonadati; phylum Pseudomonadota; class Alphaproteobacteria; order Hyphomicrobiales; family Phyllobacteriaceae; genus Mesorhizobium; species Mesorhizobium sp. M4A.F.Ca.ET.022.05.2.1. The sequence goes on from NZ_RZOJ01000007.1 coordinate 16,216, forward strand.
AAAGTTCGGTAGCCATGGCCATCCTGCGCTATCTGCCCGGCAACGCCCGTATCGCTGCCTCGGCGCTGGAGTTCCAGGGCCGGGAAATACGCGGCCTCTCCGATGAAGAACTGCGGGGGCTGCGAGGCGACCGCATCGCCGCCGTCTACCAGCATCCGGGCGCCGCGCTCAGCCCGGCGATGACCATCGGCCGCCAGATCGGCGAAACGATCATGCGCCATCGGCCGGTCCGTCACGAGGAAGCACGCTGGCGCTCGGCCGAGTTGCTGAAGCGCGTGCGAGTCGCCAATCCGGAGCGGGTGCTCGACCTTTATCCGCATGAATTGTCCGGCGGCATGCAGCAGCGCGCCAACATTGCGATTGCCATCGCGCTCGACCCGGCGCTGCTGGTGCTGGACGAGCCGACGACCGCGCTCGACGCCAGCGTGCAATCGGAAGTCATCGCCATCCTCGACGACCTGCGCCGCGACCACAAAACCAGCATTCTGCTGATCAGCCACGACATCAACCTGATCCGCCGCTCCTGCGATCGCGTAGCGGTGATGCAGGCGGGCGCGGTGGTCGAGAGCGGCGATGCCAAGGGTGTTTTCGAAAACCCCTCGCATGCCTATACTAAGGCCCTCATCGCCTCGATCCCGGCGCTCAATTTCACCAAGCGGGACGGCCGCCTGGCCGAGACCGGCACGACCGTCCGCGATCGCCCCGACGCGACCGCGGCCGCCGCCGATCAAAGAGATTCCTATCGAAGAAACGGGCAGGTCGCCATCGCCTGCAAGGGGATCAGCCATTCCTTCGGCGACCAGGCGGTGCTGCACAATGTCGACCTCGAGATCGGCCAAGGCGAGACCTTCGGCCTGATCGGCGAATCCGGCTCCGGCAAATCGACGCTGGCCAGGATCGTCACCGGGCTGCAGACACCGAGCCAGGGATCGGTCGCGCTGTTCGGCAGGACCGTCGCCGCGCGCGCGGAACGGCGCGCGCAGAGCGAGCGGCGTGACGTCCAGATGGTCTTCCAGTCGCCCGACCGCACGCTCAATCCGCGCCACCGGATAGGTCGGATCATCAGCCGGCCATTGCGGCGGCTTGCCGGCCTTGGCCGGAGCGATGCAAGGAACCGCGTCGCCGACCTGCTCCGCTCGGTCAGGCTGGCCGACACGGCCGCGGAACAAAAACCACGCTCGCTCTCCGGCGGCCAGCGGCAGAGGGCGGCGATCGCGCGCGCCTTCGCCGGCGCGCCGAAAGTGGTGGTGCTGGACGAGCCGACCTCGGCGCTCGACGTCTCGGTGCAGGCCACGGTGCTGAACCTGCTCAACGACCTGCAGCACGACAGGGATACGACCTATCTGTTCATCAGCCACGACCTTCGGGTCGTGCGCTACATGGCCGACAGGATCGGCGTGCTCTATCGCGGTCGGCTCGTAGAGACCGGCTCATCCGACCAAGTCTTTCGTGGACCCAACCACCCTTATACAAAGCTGCTTCTGGAAGCGTCTTCCGACAACTCTCCAACAATCTCCGCGCAAGCTGGGGCTGCGGCCGATGCACCATGCAGCGGGTGCGCGTTTGCAGACCGCTGCCCAATCGCCGATCAAGCGTGCCGTAAAACCGAACCGGCGATCAAAGAACTTGAACCGGGTCACTGGGTCGCTTGTTACAAGTGGTAAGCAGATCACGTCGCGGAAGGAAAGGCGCTAAGTGGCGCCCCGGCGCGGCGGTAGCATTCATGTTCGGACAGAATGAGCTTGCGGAGACAATTATTACCCAGTCAAGCGCTCGCTTCGAAATTCGCGCCTTCTGGCAAAGCCACCGGCAAGGATAGGCTTCGGTGAAAATGAAACCTGTTCGAAGTGGAAGTTCCGTTGACCTCAACCAATCCAGACAAAGCCGCGCTTTTCCTGCTTTAGCAAGCATTTCTGCTGACTGCACAGCCATTCATACTTTTAAATACTAATAAATATTAACACCCACCGACGGAAGTCGCAGAATCTATCTTATGGAACTTGCTAGTATGGAAAGGCGAGATAGCGATATTGGTGAAAGCCCGCCGCCGTCAGGATGCGCGCCACCCGGCCCCGGTCGCCGAACGAGAACGGGCCGGGTGCTTCGGGATTGGGCGGCGCGGTCGGCGGGACGATGCCTTTGATTGCGCCCGTCGGCAGGCGCATCCAATCGTTCTCGGCCACGCTGCGCCAGCAGACGAAAGCGACCCGCCCGCCCGGCTGGAGGGCGCGGCGCATATGGGCGAACGCCCCCGATCGTCGAAGAACATCACCCCGAAACGCGAGAACAGGATGTCGAAGGCGCCCTCGGGCAACTCGGCGCTGCTGGCGTCGGCCACTCGGAACAGGGCCGGCGTATCCTGTGGCGCAGGGCGCGCGCCCGATCGATCAACGGTTCGGATATGTCCACGCCCAGCACTTGGCCACGCCGGCCAACGAGGGCGGCCAGTGCCAAACTCGACGCGCCCGCGCCGCAGCCGACGTCCAGCACGCGCTCGCTCGTCGCAGGCGCGGCGGCTTCGATCGCGGCTTGGCCGAACACCGCCAGCATGGCGTCGAGCCGGGCCTGGTGGGCGACCCAGCGCTCCCCGCTTTGGTCATTCCAATCGGCGACCCGATCGGCATTGTGCTGTGCCATGACATATCCTTGTTGTGAGGCGCTCTTAACTAGGCTCTCCCTGCGGCTGCGAAACGAAAGCCGGTTGATCCTTGCATCAGACCGGTAGCCCGAACCGCTTTCGTAGGCTCTTGTCGAATGCGGAAGCGGGGACGAAACGGCGCAGAAAACTGATCTGACGCGCCGTTTTCCCAGCCGTATAGCGCCTCTTCGGAGCCGAATCGGTCGCAGCCGCCAATACGGTCTAGGCTACCACTTCGGGCGCATCGCCTTTCTCCATCTCCTTCCGTACCGCTCCATTCATGGCTGCGCGCGCAAGACGGCGCCGGCGGGCTGATTGAAGGAACGCGGTCGGCCGAGCAATCGACGGCCTTGATGAGAACTTCCGCAATACCGCATTCGATCTGGTGTGCGATCGCTACCGGGACTTCGGCCCCACGCTTGCCCGCGAGAAGCTGCTTGAATGGCACCAGTTCGCGGTCAGCGGCGAGACGTTGCTAAGCACCGGCTGCGGCCGATGAAGCCCAATCCATGACCGTTGACCGCGCGGTGGTCGCAGTCCACCTTCGTATCGAAGCGATTCGTCGGGTACCGTCCCGCGTATTTCAGGTTCAAATAGATCCGGCGCCACCTTCACTATGGTGGCGTAGGACCAGGAGCACGGCTCCAGAAGGTCCCTGACGTTCCAGACGGCTGCTCGCCAGTTCTGCCGCATCCTGCCTTGCTAATCTGCCCGCGTTTGAAAGCTCTGGACCAATTGGAACTGGTTTAATGAGCGAACGTGAGCTGGACCGCATCGACGTCCTGTCGAGGTCATTGAGCGGAGAATGACCAGCGTCGCAGTGGCAACCCTTCGTTTCTACGCGACTGCCTTGGAGCGCGCGGGGACAAAAAGCCCAATGAGGAAGAGGCTCAATACCGTGCTGACGGCGAGGATGTAGACGACCAGCGCGCTGATCGAGGGCGAGAAGCCAAGGCGCATCATGCCCCAAAGCCGAACTGGGAAAGTGCTTTGGCCACCGGTCAGAAGCAGAGTGACCATGGTCTCGTCGAACGATAACGCAAAGCATAGGACGAATGACGCCATCAGAGCCGGTCTGAGATTGGGTAGCACAACCCACCAGAAAGTCTGAAGCCGGCTGGCACCCAGATCGAGCGACGCCTCGACCAGAGAGGCGCCCATTTCACGCAGCCGCGTCACGATGGTCCGATAGGCGATCGCCAGCAAGATCGTGACATGGCCAACCAAGACAGTCAAAAGCGACCTCGGCACGTCGGCCTCTCGAAAAGAGATCAGGAGCGCGAGCCCTGTAATGATAGGAGGCATTACAAACGGGAGGAAGATCAGGAACTCAATGAACTTTCTGCCCAAGCCAGTTCCTGGTGCGCAGTAAAGAGCAATTCCGGTGCTGATCGCCAGTGCGATCGTGGAAGCGACAAACCCGACGATCAGTGTCAACTTCAGGGCATCGACAATGTCGCCATTGATGCTCTCGAACGCCACGATCGAGACCTGATCCCATTGGAACACGCCGCCTCGGATCGGCACGAAGGCGGTAACGATGGCCATGAGAATCGGCCCGTAAAGGACAGCCAAGATCAGCGCTGTCACTGCGCAAAGGACGACAACCGTGGAGCTTGCGGACTTCAAAATGTCACCTTTCCAGGTGGACGGATGCGAGTAGCCAATGCCAGAGCCACCGTGACAATCATCATCATGAAAATTGAGAGAGCGGCACCGAACGGCCAGTTGAAGCCGAGACCGAACTGACTGAAGATGATGCGGCCAAGTGTGAATCCGTTAGGCCCGCCAACCAGTTCCGGGGTGATGAAATCACCGATCGCCAGCACAAACGTGAATGTCAGCGAAACTGCCACCCCCGACAGGCTCAATGGAAATATCACCGTCCAGAAAATGCGCGTGCGACTGGCGCCCAGGTCGGCGGCCGCTTCGACCAAGCTTGCCGGAATGCGATCAAGGGACAGGAAAATCGGAAAAACGGCAAACGGCAGCAACACCGAGGTCAATGTCAAGAAGACCCCGTAGTAGCTTAGCGTGAAGAATTCGAGCGGTTGGGAGACAAGGCCCGAGGCCATCAGGAAATGGTTGATGACGCCATTTGTGCCAAGCAGATTGCGAACTGTATAGATCTTGATGACGTAGCTCATCAACAAAGGCACAGCAAACGCCACCATTAAAAGAGAGCGCCGCGTCGGGCCAAGAATCTTCATCAAATAGGCGGCCGGAAAACCGACCAGAGTGCATACAAGGGCTGTCGCAATGCCTATTACGAGGGTCCGTCCAATGACCATGCGGACGGTAGAGTCCGCCAAAATCCGAACGTAGTTCGACAGGTTGAAGTCGATAACGACGGCGGAGGCCTCAACGCGTCCGAAGCTGACGACGAAGAAAATACAAAATGGCCCCAGGATCAAAGCGATCGGCAAGACATAGGCGATGACAACGAGGCTATTGATTAGCCGCGCCTCTCGGGCGGATCCCAGCTCTGGAGTTTTCCTGGAGTTCACTTGCGGATGACCCACGTCTCTTTGCCCTTCCACGAGACTGTCACGCCGGCGCCTATTTTAAACGGCGCAGCCAATTGGCTGCTGAGTTGTTTAACGTGCAGGGTCGCACCGGGCGACTTGGTCGATTCAACTTCTACAAGCGACAACGGCCCGACGAAGGAAACTGATTTGACGTGCCCGGCCGGTGCGGATCCGTTTGCTCCGAGAAGCTCAACGTTCTCGGGTCTCACCGCAAGCGTCACCGCCTCGCCGGCGTTGAAATGCATCCCTTGATCGCCCCGAGCCACCGCCATCCCAAAAGGCGTCTCCACAGCGACGCCATCGCCGTTGACTGTCTTCACCTGCGCGTCAACGAGATTGTTGTCACCGAAGAAATCCGCGACATAGCGATTGCAAGGTCTATAGTAGACCTCTTCCGGCCGGCCGACCTGCACAACCTCCCCGTGATCCATGACGCAAATGCGATCGGCCAGACTGATGGCCTCTTCCTGGTCGTGGGTGATGAACAGGAATGAGGTTTGGATTTCGCGCTGAATGGATTTCAGGAACGTCTGCATCTGGTGGCGTAGGCCGGCGTCCAACGCGGCGAGCGGCTCGTCCAGCAGGACCAATCGCGGCTTGCAAATAAGGGCGCGCGCCAAGGCCACTCGTTGCCGCTGTCCGCCAGACATCTGCGCAGGATAGCGCGACCCGAGCTGGCCCAGCCCTACCAGGTCGAGCGTCTGCGCAACCAGCTTGTTGATCTCGTCGGCGGCCAGCCCTTTGACCCGGAGCCCATAGCCGACATTGGCAGCAACCGTCATGTGTGGGAAAAGGGCATAGTCCTGGAAGACAGTGTTGAACGGCCTGCGATTGACCGGGATGCCGTTGATCCGCGATCCGTTGAGAAATATGTCCCCGATTGTTGGTTCGACAAATCCGCCAATCATGCGAAGGATTGTCGTTTTGCCGGAGCCCGAGGGTCCCACAACCACAAGAAACTCGTTTTGGCCGATGTCAAGGTTGACATTGCGCAAGACCGTGTGGCTGCCATAGGTCTTGCCGATATCTCTCATTTCGATAAGAGGGTGGTCGCTCATAAGCATTTCCCAATTAGCCGGTTAGGCTCTGCAACCCGTTATCCTGGCGGATCGCGTCGGCGATGCCACCGCCGCCAATCATGAGCCGCACCTATACTGAATTGCATGCAGAACGCAATACTGCAAATTCGCTTTGCGCACCCGGAATCGTGCCGTTAAAACGCTATCAAGTCGGCACCGCCAAGCCCCGAAAGAAGCTTGCTCATCGCAATGGACAGAGGCTTCTTCACCGACAGGTTCAGCCGCTGAGCTGGCCTTTTCTGGCGCTCGCCGAGGTTCAGATTAAATTGTGCGGACGGGGGCCGTTCACGAAAAGTTGCGAGATCCGCTAATGAAGGCCTAGCTCAAAAAACCACCGCCACCCCTTGACTCTTCGGATTGCGGACTGCACGCTGCATGCACTAACATTAGTCGAGCCGATCCGTTCGCATGGTGTGGGAGCTAGACTGCCGGAGCAAAAGCAAGTCGCTCGGCGGGAGCACCTTTCACAACCAACATCCTTAGCCGAGAAGAACCAGAACCGCGCTCGGACCAAAATGCGGCAGCCTCAAGTGATCAACGATGTGGGAACACCTTCCAGAGGAGATGAGAATGTACAAAAAGTTGTTCGGCGAAATCGGGAAGCTGCTGGCGGTATCGTCCGTCCTTGCACTTGCCATTGCCGGACCGGCAAACGCCGGGGGCAAGCTACGCATCCTGACGTGGGACGGTTACGCCGACAAGGAATGGGTCGCGCAGTTCGAGAAGGACAACAACGCGACCGTTGAAGTGGTTTTTGCAGGGTCCAACGACGAGATGTGGGCCAAGATCCAGGGTAGCCAAGGCAAGGACTTTGACATCTTTGCGACAGCTGCAGCTGGCATGCAGAGATACTACGAAGCGGGACTGCTCCAGCCGATCGATCTGTCCAAGATCCCGAATCATGCCGGCCAATTGCCCCAGTTCCAGGATCTTTCCAAGATCGCCGGCGCGGTTCACGACGGCAAGACCTATCTTATTCCCTATGCCTTCAGCCCGATGACGCTGATCTATGACCCCGCAAAGGTGAATCCGGCGCCCACCTCGTGGTCGGTGCTGTGGGATCCTCAGTACAAAGGCAAGGTTCTGCTCTATGACGACGGCGAAAGTGCGTTCGCCACAGCGGCAATCATGAACGGCGTGCAGACGCCTTTTCATCTGACTGACCAGCAGTTCAAGGATGCCATGCCGAAGCTGGTAGACCTGAAGCATAACTCCGCGAGCTTCTACACGTTCGTGCAGGATTCGGTTCAGTTGGCTCAGAACAATGATGCGCCGATCATTTTCGGTGCTTACGCGGATCAGCAGATTAAGGCTCTCGCAGCCGGCGGCCTGAACTATAAGCAAGCCTATCCAAAGGAAGGCGTCATCGCCTGGGTGGATACATGGGCGGTTACGAGCGGGGCCAAGGGCGACTCCTATGATCTGGCTTTGAAGTGGATCAACTTCGTAATCAGCAAGAAGATCGCCGCAGAGCTAACCGAGAAATCCGGCTACGCGAATTCGGTCACGTCCACCGATACCATACCGGCGGGCACCAAGATCTTCTGGATGCAGCCGGACGAAGATCCCACCAAGCGCACTGACCTTTGGAACCAAGTCAAGGCGACGCCATGACATCGGCTGGTCGCATCGCGTGATGCGACGGGCTCGTCATGTGAAAACTGCCGCAGCAGCGAATGGTCCGACATCGATGACAAAATTGAGGCGCATTCTGTGCTACGGCGACAGCAACACCCATGGCTCTGCTCCAGCCAAGAGTTGGTTCGATAGTCAGCGATTTGATGAGGCGGCGCGCTGGACAGGCGTTCTGGCGGAAGCCTTGGGAAAGGGCTTCCGCCTAATCGAGGAGGGCCTTCCCGGTCGAACGACAACTCTCGATGATCCTATCGAAGGCGCCTCGCGCAACGGACTTACCTACCTCAAGCCATGCATCGACACCCACCGTCCGCTGGACGCAATCGTATTGATGCTCGGCACCAACGATCTGAAAACACGCTTCAGCCTTACTTCGGAAGACATCGCTCGGGGTTTGGTCGCGTTGATCGAGCTGATCTTGTCCGGCAAATCGGGTCCCGGAGGAACCGATCCACGCATCTTGGTCATCGCTCCCGCCCCAATCGAGGAAGTCGGATTCCTCGGCGAGATTTTTTCTGGCGGAGGCATCAAATCGGGCCAACTGGCTGGAAAATACAAGGATGTCGCATCCCATTTCGGCGCCGAATATCTGAACGCCGCGCAGTTCACTAGCGTCAGTCCGGTAGACGGTATCCACCTGGACGTCCAACAACATGCTGTTCTCGGAAAAGCGGTAGCCGACAAACTGCTGACAATGTTTGGCGCGGGGACGGTGCTCTAGTTTCGATTGCGCAGATGGCGGCAGTCGATCGGCCAGCAGCCGTTGATTTGCCGCGGACGACGTCCGGGCCGATGCTCACGTTATGGATTTTCCGCGTTTGCTTGAGTAGATTTGTAAGACAACTGCGAGAATCACGCGGATTTTGCGAATGGGTGCTCCAAATGATGAGCGCATCAAGCTCTCAAAGCGCGTCTATGACGGTTTGCGTCGTCAGATCGACGAGGGTGAGTGGCGCGAAGGCACACGCATGCCTACCGAGACCGAACTGGCGGCAAGCTTCGGTGTTTCACGCCCCGTCGTGCGCGAGGCCCTGGTGCAGCTGCGCAGCGAGGGGATCATCGACTCCCGTCGCGGTTCAGGCAGCGTGGTCATTGCCGCCAACGGGGCACCGAGGCGAAGTTACAGCCCTATCGAGAATGTTGCAGACCTTATCAGCGCGTTCGAGTTCCGATTGACGATTGAGTGCGATGCTGCGGCGTTCACCGCGTTGCGGGGCAAACCGCAGGATCTGGCTGAGATTATCTCCGCGCATGAGAAGTTCAAAAGCGATCTGAGCGAGAGTGATTTCGGTGATCTTGACCTGGCATTCCACATCGCGATTGCCAAGGGCACTGGGAACAAGCTCTTCGAAGCGACGCTGTCGATGCTCAATCCCCAGATACTTTTGGGTATGCGCCTGGTGGGCGAATTCTCGCTGATCGGCAGCACCACAAGAGCTCAGACCGTTTATCGCGAACACGCCTTGATCGTCGATGCAATCAAGTCGGGTGACGCGCAAGCGGCTTTTGACGCGATGCGGAACCATCTGCTTCAGTCGCGCCATCGTATCCTGGGATTTGATGTCCCACCGAATTGGCAAAGGCTGGGGCCGGTCAACACCAGCTCGTCAGCTTCGTGACGGTCATATCTAGGTACAAGCCAGAATGGCGTCGGCGTAAGAAAAAATGGCTGGCAGTCCGCCTGTATGGATGAACACCACGCGGTCCTTCGCCGTCAGAAGGCCAGACCTTATATCGCCAAGCAAACCGGAGAGCCCTTTTCCTGAGTACACCGGGTCGACAAGGATACCCTCGGTTCGGGCCAGCAGGGCAGACGCCTCTTGGGCATCCGCCGAGGGGAGACCGTAGCCGGCACCCACCCAATCGGTGGAGTTGCTGATTTCTTCCACTGGGACCGACAAATCGAACCCGAGGATACGCGCCGCCGCTTCGCACTGACCGGCAATCGCGGAAGGAAACTCATAGGCCTCGTTGCGGCTGTCCATCGGGTTGATGCCGCGGATTTGAGTGGTATGCCCAAGCAGCATTGCCGCCGCCTGCAAGCCGGCCTGCGTGCTTCCCTGAGAGGTCGCATAGATGTAAGTGGGCTGCGCTTCGTCCAGCGCTTCGAACTGAGAAGATATCTCCAGATACGCGTTGACATAGGCGACCGCCGCCAAGCTCAGCGCGGATTGCGATCCCATACCGAGGATAGCCGGGTTTCGGCCTTCGCTTTTCAGCCTTGCCGCCATATCTTCCTTGGCCTGCTTCAGCGAAGCCGTTGCGTCCACGGGCACGATCTTGGCACCGAAGAGCCTGGCGATAAGCTGATTGCCTTGAACATGATCGTAGTGGGCGTCCTTGCGAGGCATCAGGATACAGTCCAGGCCAAGCCGCGCAGCAGCTGCGGCGAGTTGGCGCGATTGATTTGATTGAGACGCGGCGCCCTGGATCACCACGTCGACCCCGCGACTAACCGCGTCACCGAGGATGAATTCATGTTGCCGGACCTTGTTGCCGCCGAAGGCGACACCGGTGCAGTCATCCCTCTTGATCCAGATCCTCGGTCCTTCGAGGCGCTTTGTCAGCGTGGGGCAGTAGTCGATAGGCGTCGGAAGATGCGCCAGCGGCACACGCGGGAGCACTGCGAGCGCAGAGCTCAGTTCGGCCTTTGAAACAATCGTCATTCGGATTGGATCCTTCGGATGATGCTCCCGGCGCGATCCGGTGGCGCGATCCGCACACGTGAAGCGGTCAGATTTCGATCACTCGACCTGTTGAGGCCGCGGTCCGCGCGGCAAGTGCAAATCGAAGGGATGTGAGACCGTCCTCGCCGGAGACAAGCGGGCGGCCGACGCCCCTGACGGCCTCGGCAAAGGCCGCTATGACACGGGGGTAGGCGTTTTCATGCTCGATCGGAATTTCTTGGCGGTTGCCTCGCACGCTCAGCTCCAGCCTGCCGCCGGGCCGCTGCAGCAGCACGTCATCGGCAAAGACAGAGGCCTTGGTGCCGTGCAATTCGAGGGTTGTTCGAGCATGCTCGATCGCGAAGCTCTCCGTGATCTGGACTGTGAGCCCAGACGCCGTTTGGGCTATTGTGGCTACGCCATCTTCAATCCCTTTGGCAGAGATGCCGTTGTTGGAAGTAAAAGCAGCAACGCGCACAAATTTCTCACCCAGTATGAAGTGCAGGGTATCTGCGTCATGAACGGTCAGGTCAAAGAAGACGCCTGCTCCGGCCGAAGCGCTATCGGTGCGCCATCCGCGATTGTCCTGGGGCAGCAGAACGCCGAACATGGCGCGAACCGCGACAAGGTCGCCGAGCACGCCACTTTCGACAAGTTCACGTAGCTTGCGGTGGCTATTCATGCCGCGCAAATGATGGTTGATCGCCAAGACAAGATCTTTGTCTTTTGCCAACGAAACCATTTCCTCGGCATCTTGTTCGGTCATGGCCATCGGCTTCTCACCCAACACATGCTTGCCAGCATTGAGCGCCGCTATGGCGCACGGGGCATGCTTTTCGTTGGTGTTCGAGATGTAGACCGCATCGACACCGGCCGAGAGCAGGTCCTCAAGCGACTCGCAGGTAAGCGGGATGTCATTGGCCCGGGCATATTCGCTCACACGCGCCGCGTTGCTGCCCTGGACGGCAACCACTTCGTTTCCTGGCGTCGCCCTGATCGCGGGGATGATCCACTCGGCGGCTATGCGGCTTGCGCCGACAAGTCCCCATCGAAGTTGCTTTGTCATTGCACAGGTTCCTGATGAATGAGGATGGATGTCAGCCGATCGCCTACGCGCACGGCTTGGGCTGTTATCGTCAATGCGGGATCGACAGCAGCTGAAGGCGAAATGAAGGATCCGTCAGCAGCATCGAGACTTTGGAAGTGGTGCGCTTTGCGCATGCTGAATACGGGCACAAAACCTGCGGGCTGGCTGGCCCGCACAGTTCCGGCTTGGCGCCAGACACCTGTAACGCCGATCGCGTGGGCTGGTGCCGATGGGCACCCGGTGCGGCGCATGATTTGCCCCCATGGTGACCGGGCGACGGATGCGTCTCCAGGCCAGGAAGCTGCCATGCAGATATCTGCATCCAGGCTCATTGAAGGCGCTCGCCGGAGCCGCTGTCGAAGACGCTGATCCGTGACGTGTCAACACGCAGCCGCGCCCTGCCGCTCTGGCTCACATGCCCTGCCCGCAGCAGGGCCAACTGTTCCACGCCGGAATGCTGAAACAAAATGACATCGTCTGATCCCGTCGGCTCAATCAGATTGACGTCGACCTCGATGTCGACGGTCTTCTCGCTCGCGGCGTTACCCTCTGCCAGGCCATAGTGCTCCGGCCGGATTCCGACCGTGACCCTGCGACCGTCCTCGCCCAAAGCCGAGGCGAATTCCTGCGGGGCCGGCAGGATTGTTCCTGACCCCTCCAGCACCACCCTCCCCCCCTTGCTGACCGCCGGCAAAAGGTTGATGCGCGGGCTGCCGATGAAAGTTGCGACAAAGAGATTGGCAGGTCGATTGTAGACTTCGCCTGGGGTTCCAAGTTGCTGAACGACACCTTTGTCCAGGATGGCGATGCGGTTTGCCAGCGTCATGGCCTCGATCTGGTCATGCGTCACGTAGACGGTGGTTCGACCCATTCGGTGGTGCAGCTTCTTCAGCTCGGTCCGCATTTCGACACGCAGAAGAGCATCGAGGTTCGATAGTGGCTCGTCGAAAAGAAAAAGGCTTGGCTCTCGCACCAATGCGCGGCCAATTGCTACCCGCTGCCGCTGCCCGCCAGACAACTGTCCCGGCTTTCGATCCAGCAAATGGCTGATTTGGAGCAGGTTGGCGACGTCGGAAACCGCCTTGTCACGTTCCGGCTTCGCCAGTTTTCGCATCTCCAGCGGAAAAGCGATGTTCTGCCCGACGGTCATCGAGGGATAGAGCGCATAGGACTGGAACACCATCGCGATATCGCGGTGCTGACATGGGACTTCGTTGAGGACGCGCTCCCCAAGTCGGATTTCGCCGGCGTTGATCCTATGAAGGCCGGCGATTGCATGGAGCAACGTCGACTTGCCACAGCCCGATGGTCCGAGAAGGACGAGAAACTCGCCGGATGCGACGTCAATGTTGATGTTTTTCAAGACGCACAGGTTGGGGCCGTAATATTTGTAAACGCTATCGATGGACAACGAAGACATAAGCTAACCTTTCACAGGGCCGCCGGATCGGGGGCGGCCGAAATCGCGCTGGAAAACGCAGGCTGAATGCACAGATTTGCGATCGAGGGAGCGCCACGCCCGAGCGATCGCGGTCGGCAGGACCGCAAGCACGGCGGACGGAGGGGCCGCTTCAATTCTGCCCCCTTCGGATCGACGGCCCGGTGCCCAATGAGGGTTGCCAATCACTTGCGATTTCGAAGCCGAGGATCCTGCGTCGTGAGTTCATGAGATGCCGACCCATTGCCAACTGTGCTTTGTCGGCATCTCGAGCTTCAACGGCGTCGACGATCGTCTCGTGTTCTTCGAAGATCGCCTCGGACCGGGTTGCCGCTTGTTGTTGAGAGAATTCTCCTACGAGCCGCATCCCGAAGACGATCTGCGTGCGCAGCATGCTGAGCGTGGTCTCATACATTGCGTTTCGACTTGCTCGGGACAGCGCCAGATGGAATCCGAAATCGGCATCGCCGAAGGTCTCCTCGTTCGACTGTTTCCTGACGACGGCGGAGGCAATGCGAATTTCCTCCAACTCCTCGTCGGTCCGCCTCAGCGCCGCGAAAGCAGCCACATCGCATTCCACGGAGAATCGAAATTCAAACGCCTGGATGAGGTCGGCTATGTTCTCGATTGGCCTGTAGCCACCCGAGTCCAGGCCATTTTTGCCGATCACAAAGTTCCCGGATCCTTTGCGAGATCCGATCAAGCCCTCCATTCTGAGCCTGATCAAAGCCTCCCGCACGACGGGCCGCGACACGCCATAGTTCTTCGCAAGCTCGGTCTCCGGCGGTATCCGCGTGCCCTCTGGCCACTCACCGCCTTCGACGAATTGTCGAAGAGCGCCATAGACCTGGTCTGCCAATTTGAGCTTCATCGCTCTGCCGGGGCTTGGGGCCTGCACATATTTGTAACCTGTCAGCTAATTTGTTTTACAGCAAGCGATTTTTGTGACACATGTCCGACATTCTCCGGATAAGTCCAGCAACTCGCCCCCATTTGCAAATGTTAGCGGTGCTCACGAGAGACGGGGCCCGCCAGACGCACCGCGGGGCCCATAGGAGGAATGACAACAATGACAGGTGCCTTCACCTACAACGGATACGAGATCCCGGCCTACCAACCCCCCGCTTATGGCTACACTTCGGTTCTGGTGCACGACGGCCAGGCCTGGGTCAGCGGTAATGTGCCCAAGACCGGCGATGAGGATCTCCACCCGGGCAAGGTCGGATCGGATGTCACGCTCGAACAGGCAAAGGAAGCGGCTGACCTTGCGATGCGCAACGCGCTTGCCTCTCTCGCGCATGCCGTCGGCGGTCTGGACAATGTCGTCCAGATCCTGAAGATGACAGTATTCGTCGCGTCGGCACCGGGATTCAATCTCCAGCCCCGCGTGGCCGACGCTGCGACCCTTTTGTTGCGTGAGGTGCTGGGCGAACGTGGCAATCACGCGCGCTCCGCGGTTGGCGTTGCCGAACTGCCGCGCAACTCCAGCGTCGAGATCGAGCTTGTCGCTGCCGTCAAGTAGCCGGGTGGGCCGGAAGCTTTTGCTGCACCTCTCGAGCGAGCGTGTGCTGCTGCGGCAACTTGCGCCCTTTCACCGCATCGGCGCCACGCTCGCCGATCATGATCGATGGCGCATTGGTGTTGCCTGAGACCAGCGTCGGCATGATAGAAGCATCGATGACCCGTAGTCCGTCGATGCCGCGGACCTTGAGGTCGGTGTCCACAACAGCCATTTCGTCGGAACCCATCTTGCAGGTCCCTGCAGGATGAAAGTCGGTCTTGCTCCATTCTCGAACATAGGCACGCAAATCCTCCTCGCTCGTTCGTTGCGCGCCAGGCAAGTGTTCGGCCTTGTAGATCTTGGCGAAAGCGGGCTGTGACAGGATTTCACGAGCAATCTTGAACCCGTTGACGGTGTGCGCCCAGTCGCGCTCATGCGTCATGTATTTCGGATCAATGATCGGCTCGGCCGCCGGATCCGCGGACGCCAGCATCACCTCTCCGCGGCTTTCGGGTCGAAGATAGGCGGTGTTGAGGGTCATTCCGTGGCCCTTGACCTGCACGCGGCCATGATCGATGACGTAGGCGGGAAGGAAGTGCATCTGGATGTCGGGCCAATCTGTGTTCCCATCAGTCGATACGAAGCCTCCACCCTCGCAGACATTCGACGTGAGCGGGCCAGTGCCGAAGGCCAGAAATTGCAGCGTGTGCCAAGCCGCCATCGGGCCCTTGTCGTGACCGTTATAGGATACCGGTTCCCTGAGGCTGGCACAGCAATAGACGTCCAGATGATCCTGCAAATTCTTGCCGACGCCTGGCAGATCATGAATCGCCCTCACGCCCGCGCGCATGAGTTCGGCGGCTGGTCCGACGCCTGAAAGCAGCAGGATTTTTGGAGAATTGATTGCGCCCGCGCACAGGATGACCTCGGACCTGGCCTCGATCCGGCTTGTCTGTCCCTTCATTGCGACCTCGATGCCTCTCGCGCGGCCGTTCTCCACGAACACCCGAAGCACGCGGGCCTCGGTTTGCACGGTCAGGTTCTTGCGATTGGCATTGGGATAGATAAAGGCCTGCGCGGCGCTCGACCGACGTGCCGCGCGCTGAGTGACCTGATAATAACCGACCCCATGTTGTTGAGCGCCGTTGAAATCGGTGTTGTAGGGGTAGCCAGCCTGTTGCGCCGCGCGGATATAGACCCGCGTCAGGTCGATCGGCGAACGCTGGTCGGACACGCCAAGCGGCCCGCCCTGACCATGGTAATCGTCGAGGTATCGCTCATTGTCCTCGGATTTGCGGAAATAGGGCAACAGATCATCATAGCCCCATCCCTCGTTGCCCAAGTCGCGCCACTGATCGTAGTCGCGACGGTTGCCTCGGATGTAGACCATCGAATTGACCGATGAGCCGCCGCCCAGGACCTTGCCCTGCGGGAAAAGCATGCGCCTGTTGTTGAGAGCCGGCTGCGGAACCGTTTCCCACTCGTAGCGAAACCTCGGGCCTTGCAGTTTGGCGTAGCCCGCTGGCCAGCGAACCAGAGGACCGTCGTTCTTCTTGCCGAACTCGACAAGAAGCACGCGTGAGCCGGCATCCTCGCTCAGGCGCGAAGCCACGACGCAGCCGGCCGAGCCGCCGCCAACAACGATAAAGTCATATTCCTTGTCCATCTTCACCCTCACCTCAGATGGCCTTGCCGATCCAACGTGGCTGATATCCGCCGCTGCGCAATTGGACAGTTTTGATGTCCATGAACTCTTCGCATCCGACGCGGCCAACCTCGCGCCCGATCCCGCTCGCGCCGAGGCCGCCAAATGGAAGTTCAGCGGGTCCGTCGAGATAGGTGTTGACCCAAACGGTTCCGGCCTCCAGCTCCCGTGCAGCCCTCAGCGCCGCGGCTGTGTCGCCCGTCCATATGCCGGCCGACAAACCGTAGTCGGTGCCATTGGCAATGGCGAAGGCCTCTTCTAGCGTCTCGAAAGTCTGGATGGTGCAAACTGGACCGAATATTTCCTCCTGGGCAATCCGCATGCTGGATGCGACCTCGGTGAAAACGGTCGGGTCGATGTAGCGCCCGCCGGCCTCTTCCCGATACGTACCGCCAAGGGCAAGCGTCGCGCCTTCGGCTTTGCCGATCTCGATGTAGCCTAGAATCTTGCGATACTGCGCTTCGCTGATGATTGGACCCATCAGCACGTCGTCGCGCAGCGTGTCGCCGACGGGGATGGACCGTGCGGCCTCGATAAACTTTCGCGTGAAATCCTTGGCGATGCCGTTCTGAAGCAGGATACGACCGCCTTGATTGCACGATTGGCCGGCGTTGAGAAAGGCTCCATGCAAGGCGGCGTCGAGTGCGGCTCCCAGATCGGCATCATTCATGACGATGTGGGCGTTCTTGCCGCCTAGCTCGAGTGAAACCTTCTTCAATACCCGAGCGCCGATTTCCATGGCGTGTTTGCCCACCGCCGTCGATCCGGTGAAGGAGATCATTCGAGCCAGCGGGTGCTTAAGCAAAGCCTCCCCGGTCACCCTGCCGCTGCCGGTCACGATGTTGCACACCCCATCGGGCAGGCCCGCCTGCTTGAGGATAGGACCCAAGAGCAGTGTCGTGGCGGAAGTCAGCTCCGATGGCTTCACGACAGCCGCACAGCCGGCTGCAAGGGCAAACGGCAGCTTCTGGCTGATGATCAAGAACGGAAAGTTCCAGGGCGTCACGATGCCAGCCACGCCGACTGGCGCGCGCAGTGTCAAGGCCAAATAGTCCTTACCCAGGCCGCCAAAACTGTCGCCCGTAAGAGAGCGGGCCTGCGTGGCGGCAAATTCCCACAGCATGGCCGACCGCTCGATCTCGAGCCTCGCCTGCTTGTGCGGCTTGCCGCTTTCGGCCATTTCGAACCAGGCCAGTTCATCCACATTTTCGCGAATTAGACTGGCGGTTCGCAGCAACACGTTGGAGCGTTGCTCCCCACTCGATAGGCGCCATCCAGCCTCGAAGGCAGCGTGAGCGCTCACACAGGCCTGATCGACCAAGCCTTCCCCCGCCTCATGCAACAGCGAAACCGGCGTGCCATTGGCCGGGTTGACCGACACACTTTGCGCGCCTTGACTCACCGACCACGCGCCGTCGATCCAGCTTCCAAATTGTCTGACCGCTTTCGGCGGAATAAAACCAGAAGTCATTCCAAATCCCTGCATTCCAGTCTGCGTGCGCCTGACCTGATCTGTCGAAGCGCGCCAAACGCTGCGCAAAGCGGGCAGCAAAATTACATATTTGTCAACTCCCTTTCGCTGGTTAGATAGTCGAAAAATTGGCTGACTGTAAATCGTGGCCGGACATTTAATGGGTTCCAGCTGCTGCCGCGACGACCAAATCCCTATGGGCCGGCGCCGACAGGCCCGATCGAAGGCTCTGTGCGTCAGTCTGCGCGCAAGATTGATTGACAACTAATCGAAAAAATTACAAATATGAAAACTGCTGCCGACAATGGAGTGCTGATGGTTTCCCGCGTCAACAGAGCGTCCGCCGACATCGGTGGCACTTTCACCGATATCGTGATCGAGATTGGCGGCGTCCGCACCTCGACCAAAATCCTGACGACCCATCAGGCGCCCGAACGCGCCGTTATCGACGGCGTGCAGGGCCTGCTGGAAACGCAGGGGCTTGGATTCGGTGACCTTGACGTCTTCCTCCACGGCACCACGTTGGCGACGAATGCAATTATCGAACGCCGTGGTGCCAAGACGGCACTGATCACCACGCAAGGCTTCCGCGACACGATCGAAATTGGCTCGGAAAGCCGACATGACCAGTACGACATCTTCATCAAGAAGCCACGGCCGTTGGTGGGCCGCGGCTTGCGCTTCACCATACCAGAGCGGGTCGCCTCCGATGGAAGCGTCCTGCTCGAGCTCGATGACGCACATGTCGTCGCACTTGCGCATTCATTGAAGGAGCAAGACGTTCAGTCGATCGCCATCTCGTTGATCCATGCCTATGCGAATCCATCGCATGAGGTGCGCGTGCGGGAAATCCTGTCGGCCATGCTGCCCGACGTTTATTTTTGTATCTCCTCCGAGACGTGCCCCGAGGTTCGTGAGTACGAGCGCACCTCGACCACGGTTGCTAACGCCTATATCCGTCCAATCATGGCCGGTTATCTTGGCCGGCTCAAAGCTGAGTTGGCGCAAAAGGGACTCAACGCGCCGATCCTGCTTATGACCTCGGGCGGAGGTCTCACGACCGTCGACCAGGCCGCCGATTACCCGATCCGTTTGGTCGAATCCGGCCCGGCCGGTGGGGCAATCCTCGCAGCCAAGATCGCTAAGGAATGCGACCTTGACGCGATCGTCTCATTCGACATGGGGGGAACGACCGCCAAGATCTGTCTGATCGACCATGGCCAGCCGCTGAAATCGCGCAGCTTCGAGGTGGATCGGACCGAGCGATTCCTCAAGGGTTCGGGCCTGCCGGTCCGGATACCCGTGATCGAAATGGTCGAGATCGGCGCAGGAGGCGGCTCGATCGCCCAGGTCGACAGCATGGGGCGCCTCACGGTCGGTCCTGAGAGTGCTTCTTCGGAGCCAGGGCCGGCTTGTTACGGAATCGGCGGCCGTCGGCCGACTGTCACCGACGGTGATTTCGTGCTGGGGCGGATCGACACCCGAAAATTCGCTGACGGCCGCATGGTCTTGCGGCGCGACCTGGCAGAGCAAGCGCTATCCAGCGAGGTAGGAGATAAGTTGCGGTTGACGCCCGTCCAGGCCGCCGCCGCGGTAACCGCGATCGTCGAGGAGAACATGTCAAACGCCAGCCGGGTCCATGCCGCCGAGCACGGCAAGGACCTGCGGCGCCGCGCAATGATCGCCTTTGGCGGCGCCGCTCCGTTGCACGCAGCGCAACTGGCAAGAAAATTGTCCTTGGTCAATGTGATCGTGCCCAAGGGAGCCGGCGTCGGATCTGCCATCGGCTTTCTGGAGGCCCCTTTGGCCTACGAGGTCGTGCGGAGCCGCCATAGCCGGCTGGACCGCGTCAACAATGCTGCCACTGCCGACCTCATCGCACAGATGAAGCAGGAGGCCAGCGCCGTGGTTGCTCCGGCAGCTGGGGGCCAACCCATCAAGGCGCATGTCTCAGCGTTCCTGCGTTATGTTGGGCAGGGCCACGAACTCGAGGTCGATCTGCCATTCGCGGCAGATGGCGGGATCGACGGCGCGGCTTTAAAGGAGGCATTCGATCGTCGATACAAAGAGGTCTTCGGTCGCTTCCTGCCCAATCACGAGATTGAGGTTCTCACGTGGGCGGTAACCGCATCTGCCGAACAACCTGTCCTCGCGGCGGATGACGCCTCAAATGGCAGCTGTCGGAAGATCGAACCGTCGGGCGAGACCCCCTTCACCGAAATCGATGGCAGCACCGTCCACGCTCCTGTCTATGAGCGCTCCGAGCTTGGCCCGGGCATCATCCTGACTGGGCCGCTCGTCATCACCGAGCGGGAGACCAACACGGTCGTTCCGAGGGACTTTCGTGTCGAATGCAATGCGTTCGGCCATCTGGTCCTGACCAATCTTGCCGCACAAGCGGCCCGACAGTCCGATCGCAAGGGAGCGACAAATGACCGTCAGCCCTGAAATCCAGCAGATTGGCGAGATCGAGTTCCAGATCATGTGGAACCGCCTTATCGCCGTTGTCGAGGAACAGGCCCAGGCCTTACGCCGCACGGCATTCAGCCCGATCGTCCGCGAATCGGGCGACCTTTCTGCCGGCTACTTCCACCCAGACGGCCGCATGATCGCGCAGGCGGTGACAGGCACGCCCGGACATGTCAACACGATGGCTGCCTCGGTGCTGCACTTCCTGAACCGCTATCCCGCAGGCACGATGCGCGAGGGTGATGTCTATGTCACCAACGACCCTTGGATGGGGACGGGCCATCTGCATGACTTCGTCGCGGTAACGCCCGCCTTCCATCAGGGCCATCTGGTTGGACTTTTTGCATCGACTTGTCATTTCATGGACGTGGGAGGCATTGGCTTTGGCCCGGACGGCCGCGATGTCTTCGAGGAGGGTTTTTATGTCCCCCCACTTGCAATGATCACGGCGGGCGAGATCGATCAAACCCTGATAACCCTCGCGCGCTCGAATTCGCGCTACCCGGCTGAACTCGAAGGCGATCTGATGTCCCTCGCCGCCTGCAATCAGACCGGAGTGAGCCGGCTGGCGGACATGCTGGATGAGTTTCATCTTACCGATCTGACCGCCCTCTGCGACCAGATTGTCAGGCGCTCACGCGACGCAGCCCTGAAGGCGATCGCCGCAATTCCGAAAGGCACGGCCGAGGCGGAAATGGTGATCGACGGTTATGACCGGCCGGTCATCTTGAAGGCAACGACCCGGATTGCGGACGACCACATCACGGTGGATTTTTCTGGCACATCGGGCCTTTCAGCGCGCGGCATCAACGTGCCGATCAGCTATGCCCAGGCTTATTCGACCTATGCGGTCGCCTGCGCGCTTTTCCCTGAGGTCCCGAACAATTCGGGCTCGCTATCCGTCGTGACCGTCACGGCTCCCGAAGCGACGATCGTCAACGCCCAACGTCCTGCCCCGGTATCGTCGCGACACGTCATCGGCCAGATGCTGCCCGACGTGGTCTATGGCTGTCTTGCGCAACTGGTTCCCGAGAACGTTTTGGCCGAGGGCGCGTCAGCTCTGTGGAATCTCATCCTTGAAGACGCGCATGACGCGTGCCTCACACAAGGTATTGCAGGGACGCGACGCTTCTCGGCGCTGTCGGTTCAGACCGGCGGCACCGGAGCCCGCTCGCGGCTGGATGGGCTCAACGCCACGGCCTTCCCGTCGGGGGTATCTGGTGTTCCTGTCGAGATCCTCGAGACCCTGACCCCGCTCATCTTCTGGCGCAAGGAATTGCGTGCCGGTTCGGGCGGAGCTGGTAAATTTCGTGGCGGTCTCGGTCAAAGCATCGAGATCGCTCATCGCGAAGGCCATCCGTTCTACATCTACGCAGCCCTCGACCGCATCGAGAACCCCGCACGCGGACGCTTCGGCGGCGAAAACGGTGCTCCGGGGAAAGTCGCGCTGAAGTCAGGCAGATCGCTCAACGGCAAAGGCAAGCAGCTGGTGCCCGCGGGCGACAGGCTTGTCGTCGAAACGCCCGGTGGGGGCGGCTATGGCCCTGCCGCCGAGCGCGATGCCGGCAGCATCGCGGCCGATCGCCAAAACGGTCTAACCAAGTGAACTCGAGGAAAGCATGAGCGAACACAACTTATCTGACGAAACGCGAGCGAAGCTGAAGAAGATATCCACCGCATCCATTGCCACGGCACTCTACAAGCGAGGGCTGCGCAACCAATTCATTCAGGGCGTCGTTCCGGTTGCGCCCAAACAGGACAACATGGTCGGCCCGGCATTCACACTGCGCTACATTCCCGCGCGCGAAGATCGCAATCCGATCACCGTTTTCCGGAATCCGGAGCATCCACAGCGCGTTGCGATGGAGACTTGCCCACCCGGCCACGTCCTCGTAATGGACGCGCGCAAGGACGCCAGGGCTGCGACAGCGGGCTCTATTTTGATCACGAGGCTGGCGTTGCGCGGCGCGGCGGGCGTGGTCTCGGATGGCGGCTTCCGCGACGCGGAAGGCATAGGCGCGCTGGACATGCCCGCCTACTACGCCAGGCCGTCGGCGCCAACCAACCTGACACATCATGAAGCGCTGGACATCAACGTGCCCATTTCGTGCGGGGATGCGCCGATCTTCCCTGGCGATGTCCTTGTCGGGGACAAGGACGGCGTGATGGTGGTCCCGGCTCACCTCGCCGACGAGATTGCGGAGGAATGCACCGGAATGGAAAGCTTCGAGGATTTCGTCCTGGAGGAGGTCCGGAGCGGCGCGTCGATCATCGGGCTCTATCCCTGCACGAAACCGGAAAACCAGGAAAAGTATGAGGCCTGGCGCAAAAAGGCAGGACGCTAGGCCTAAAGCGGCCTCGTCCTCCCGAGGCCGGCCTGGCGGGCTGCGATCCTCCCTTCGCAGCCCGCCACTTCCCCTTGATCTAGGTCTCTTCCTGGCGGGAAAGCAGACGGCGCAGCATCGGCTCTATGCGCGAAAGCTCGTCAAGATGCGCGGCCGACAGTTCGGCCAGACGATCGTCGGCCAAAGGGGTGAGCTGCAGCAAGACGCGGCGGTAATCGCTCTTGTCCTGATCGCGTATGACCAGGCCTGCCTCCGCAAGGCGGTTCACTAGTTCCACCGCGCTATGGTGGCGGATGCGCAGCCGCTCGGCGAGATCGCCCACCGCCACCGGTCCGCCGTTTGGAAAGCCCTTGATCGCCAGCAGCGCCTGGTGCTGGCGCGGCGTGAGACCCGCCTCGTTGGCCTGAACCTGGCTGAATTCGAGAAAGCGCCGGATCAAATAACGGAACTGCGACAGCCGCTGGTAGTCGGCCTGGCTGATGGCGGGACGTGGTTTCGGCGGTGTCATCCCCGACTTATGGTCCTTTCCCGCAAAAGCTCAACAGGCCCTCGCGATCCCGGTCCAAAATGACGCGGAGCAGGGCGCGAAAACGGCTTGAAGAGTTATATCGTGTTACGATATGAGGCCGGCTGAAACCGGACGGCCTTTGCGTCGCCAGAAAGCTCAGGTTCCCAAAATGAAATCCGCTCACGCCGGCAACGGCCATCTCCGTGACTTCACGACCGATCCGCGCGTGCTCGTCATCGCGGCCATTGCCGTGGTGGTGGCGACTGCCGGGCTGTTCGCCGGCATCGTGCTCCTTAGGCTCATCAGGCTTGCCACCAACATCGCCTATTTCGGCCAGTTCTCGCTTGCCGAACTCAAGCTCGAAGATACGCCGCTTGGGCTCGCCGCGGTGATCGTGCCGGTGATCGGCGCGCTGATCATCGGGCTGATGGCACGCTTCGGCAGCGAGAAGATCCGCGGCCACGGCATTCCAGAAGCCATCGAGGCGATCCTGCTCGGACGCTCGCGGCTCGACGCCAAGGTCGCGGTGCTGAAGCCGCTGTCGTCGGCGATCTCGATCGGCTCGGGCGGACCGTTCGGCGCTGAAGGCCCGATCATCATGACCGGCGGCGCCATCGGCTCGCTGATCGCGCAGATGCTGCCGGTCAGCGACAATGAGCGCAAGACGCTGCTGGTGGCGGGCGCGGCCGCAGGCATGACGACGGTGTTCGGCACGCCGATCGCCGCGATCATGCTTGCCGTCGAACTGCTTTTGTTCGAATGGACACCGCGCAGCTTCATCCCGGTCGCCGTCGCGGCGATCGTCGCGGAAGTCGAGCGCACCTTGCTGCATCTGCCAGGCCCGATCTTTCCCTTCTCCGGCAGCATGGAAGCGTCGGTCACCGGACTGGGCGGCTGGGTGCTGGTCGGCATCTGCGCCGGCCTGCTCTCGGGACTGCTGACGCAGATGGTCTATCGGTGCGAGGACGCTTTCCAGAAACTGCCGATCCACTGGATGTGGTGGCCGATGATCGGCGGCCTGGTGGTCGGCATCGGCGGCCTGATCGAGCCGCACGCGCTTGGCGTCGGCTACGACAACATCGCCAGCATGCTCGACGGCCGCACCGTCGCGGCTGCTGCGCTGCTGCTTCTGGTGGTGAAGGCCATCATCTGGTCGGTAGCGCTGGGATCCGGGACATCGGGCGGTGTGCTGGCGCCGCTGCTCATCATGGGCGGCGCGATGGGGGCGGTGCTGTCAGGCGTCCTGCCCGAGGCGAGTCCCGGCTTCTGGCCGCTTCTGGCGATGGCCGCGACCATGGGGGGCACCATGCGCGCCCCGCTGACCGCGACCTTCTTCGCCACCGAGCTCACCGGCAACACGCATGTTCTGGTGCCGCTGATCACGGCCTGCGCCACCGCGCACGCGGTCACCGTGCTGTTGATGAAGCGCTCGATCCTGACCGAGAAGGTGGCGCGGCGCGGGCACCATCTCGTGCGCGAATACCGCGTCGATCCGTTCGCCCTGACCAGGGTCAACGAAGTGATGACGACCAAGGTCGAGAGCGTGCCGGCGACGATGACGCTGCATGGCGCGGCAACCTTCCTGACCGCGCCGGACACGCGGCATCCGAGCTTCCCGGTGATCGATGAAGCGGGCCATGTGCTCGGCGTCATCGATCCTCCGGCGATCCTGCGCTGGCGGCGCGCCGGCAAGCATCGCAAGGCGACGCTCGGCGAGCTACTTGCCGGCAGCAAGATCACGCTCGCTTATCCGGACGAATATCTGGAGGCGCTTTCCGACAAGCTGCTCACCGCCAATGTCTCGCACCTGCCTGTGGTCTCACGCGGGGATGAACGGCTCGTCGGCTATATCGGTTGGAAAGACATGATGCGGGTCAGGTCGAAAAAGCAGGCGGAGGAGCGCGAACGCACCGCCTTGCTCAGCTTTGGCGCGAAGCACAAGGCGCCACAAAGCGTCGGCGAAAGCGCGGTTTAGAGCAATCCCAGGAAAAGTGGGGCGGTTTTCCGTCCGGAATTGCTTAAACAAGACATAGAGCGGTTCGCCGCTCCGCCGGCGAAACGCTAAGAGACGGCCAACGGCCGAGAGTGGCAGCAGCGTATCTAGTCACCATTCAACTGATCGATGCGAAGCTTGTTGAATGGGTGACGAGCTCCGGTGCCGAAGTTCGACAGATATGTATCGTGGTGGAATCCCTTTGCCTCCAGGACGATCATAGTCACCACCCACATGATAACGGTGAGGCCGAGGCCGACAGCTAGGCTAGAGATCCAGTATTGCGACAGGCCTGTCACGACTGCGCCTAACGCCAGGGCCACCGTGAAGTACCCGACGATCTTATGGTAGGCCTCGAACCATCGGCGTTGTGGGCTCATATCATAATGATCGCCCCGACCGACGGTCGCGGTCATGCCGCTCTGGGTGGATGCATCGGGGCCGCCATGGGTCCCGCGAAGCCGCGCGCTCACAAGCTGGAGGATGCCGAGAATGACGGTCGTAATGCCAAATACCGCGTGGATCGTGGCACTCAAGCCTCCGTTCGCCAGCAAGGCGATTGACCCTCCACAAAGGCTGCAGAAGGCGAGAAAGGAAAGTCCCAGGCGATGAACGGTGAACCAATAGAGCTTGCGACCAAGTTTAGGACTTCCCTTCGGTATGCCTTCGCGAGAGGGCGGCGGCTTGCCGTACCGGGTGAGAAGAACAATGCCGGGCACCAGAACGATCCAGATCGCGAACATCAGCCAGGCATGACATTCCCAGTGGGCCTCAAGGGCGAAGCCTAGTGGCAATTGCAAGGTTGTAGGAGCGTCCATGTGTTGCTCATCCGTCTGGCGCGCAGATCCATTGTGCCACCTGGGCGCCATTGCTGACGCGCCAGGAGCCAGGATTCCAATAAACTTGCCGGCTCTCCCTACCCCTTCACGGAACCGGCCATCAGGCCGCGAAGGAAGTACTTCCCAGCTAGAACGTAGATGGCGATCGTTGGCAGCGCGGTCAGCACGACTGCCGCCATGTCCACGTTGTAGCGCTTCACGCCGGTGGTCGTGTTGACAATATTGTTCAGAGCCACGGTCACCGGAACGTTGTCGCCGGATGTAAATGTTGTGCCGAAGAGGAAGTCATTCCAGATATTGGTAAACTGCCAGATCACCGCGACGACGATACAGGGGATTGAAATGGGCAGGATGACCCTAAAGAAGGTTTGACAAAAACCCGCGCCATCCACCTTTGCGGCCTTAACCAATTCGGCTGGCAGAGAGACGAAATAGTTCCTGAAGAAAAGCGTTGTGAAAGGGATCCCATATACCACGTGAACCAATATGAGCCCCGGCATAGTATTCGCCAGGCCAACCGCGCCGAGCGAACGCGCCATTGGAATGAGGATTATCTGAAATGGAATGAATACGCCAAAAAGGAGCAAGGCGAAAATAACGTTGGAGCCACGAAACTTCCAATGCGTGAGCGCAAAACCGTTTATGGCTCCGATTGCGGTTGACAAACCTACAGCGGGGACGATCAGGATCATTGAATTGAGAAAGAAGCCCTTCAAACCTGAACATTGAAGGCCAATGCAAGCGTCGGACCAGGCTTGCTGCCAAGCTTCCAGGGTTGGCGCCTTCGGCAGCGAAAGCAAGGAGCCGTTGCGTATCTCGTCGATATTCTTGAGAGACGTAAATACCACGACCACGAGCGGCAGCAGATAGACAGCCGCGATGAAAATCA
The DNA here is from genome assembly GCF_003998845.1 of Mesorhizobium sp. M4A.F.Ca.ET.022.05.2.1. Classification (NCBI taxonomy): domain Bacteria; kingdom Pseudomonadati; phylum Pseudomonadota; class Alphaproteobacteria; order Hyphomicrobiales; family Phyllobacteriaceae; genus Mesorhizobium; species Mesorhizobium sp. M4A.F.Ca.ET.022.05.2.1. The sequence goes on from NZ_RZOJ01000007.1 coordinate 43,007, forward strand.
AGCAGCAATAGATGAATACGCGCCGCAGATGATAGCGCCCTCCCCTTTCGAGAACGATGCTGTCATGCGTCATCGCGTTGTTTCCTCACGTCGGAATAAAGGTATGGTGCCACGACCGCGGTGACAGTCATGAAAATCATCATGGCACTTGCCGCGCCCACTGCCATCTGGTCTCGACCAAATGTCTGCATGTACATGAACGTCGCGGGAAGGTGCGTGCTGTTTCCAGGGCCCCCGGCGGTTAGAGCCACCACCAAGTCGAAGCTTTTCACTGCCTGCTGCGTCAGGATGACGAACACGGTCAAGAAGGCTGGCCCGAGCTGCGGTATGATGATGCGCCGGTAGATTTGAAAGCTGCCGGCCCCATCAAGTCTCGCGGCCTTGGTGATATCCTCGTCAATTCCTCGGAGCGCCGCAAGGAACAGGGCCATAACGAATCCGGACGACTGCCAGACCCCTGCCATGACGAGCGTGTAGATCGCAAACCGGGGGTCCACCAACCAGTCGAACCGGAAGCTATCCCAGCCCCATAGCCGCACCATTCGCTCGATGCCGAGGCCTGGATTGAGGATCCACTTCCAGGCTGTTCCCGTCACGATGAACGACAGTGCCATCGGGTAGAGGTATATCGTTCGAAAGAAGCCTTCGGCGCGGATCTTCTGATCGACCAGGATCGCCAGTGCCATCCCGATGACCGATGCAATCGCAATGAACAGGATCGCGAAAATGAAGATATTGTCGACCGCGATACGCCATATTGGATTGCTCCAGAGGCGCCAGTACTGATCGAGGCCGACAAATTCGTAGGATGGGAGCATCTTGGATGCTGTGAACGACACTACCCCCGTCCACACCATGAAGCCGTAGACCGCCAGAAGGATGATAGCAACCGATGGAGCCAACGCCAGTTGGGACGCGTTGCGGGCAAGCCAGAGCTTGACGCCGGAGCCTTCACGCCATTGCCCGCGCTTCGCGGTTTGCAGGACCGGGAAAGTCGTTGACACAGGAATCCTTTCGTCTCGCAAAAGCCGACGATCGCAGCTTCGTTAGACGGCTGCGATCGTCGCCTGACCTCGATCTTTTCCGCTACTGCGCGGATTTAAGGCCGGTTACGAGTTGGTCGATAGCCTGCTGCGAGGTCACGCTGGGCGTCTCGAAGAACGTTGAGACGACGTCGGTGAAGACGCCCGTTTTCGTTGCGCCGGCCGCGGCATTATGTGCCAGTGACGGCAGCGATTTCTGGCTCTTTTGGGCTTCTGCGCGATCCGCAAAGGCGGCCTTGCCGCAGAAGTCGAACTTATCCATGGAAACGTCGATCCGCGAAGGGATGGAGCCCTTCTTGATGTTGAAGGCTTCCTGGAACCCTTTGTCCAGGATCGCCGACGCCATGGCGAGCTGGCCTGCCTGTTTGTCCTTGTCCTTTGTCTTGAAGAAGCCGAAATTGTCGGTCAGCCAGACGTAACTTCCCTTCGTGCCCGGGGCGGGCACACAGCCGTAGTCGACGTTGGGCTGCAGGTTGGCTAGCGACAGCTCGCCTTTCGCCCAGTCTCCCATGATCTGCATTCCAGCCTCGCCCTTGATCACCATCTGGGTAGCAAGGTTCCAGTCGCGGCCGGGATAATTGGAATCGATATATTTGTTCATCTTACGCAGCTGGTCGAAGACCTTGACCATCGTGTCGCTGCGAAGCGCTGCTTCGTCCTCGTCGATGACAGCCTTGCGGTAGAAGTCGGCGCCGCCAATGCCAAGAACAGCATTCTCGAAGAGATCCAACTCCTGCCAGGGCTGACCACCCAAGGCCAGCGGCGTCACGCCCTTGGCGAGAAGCTTTTCGGAAACTTCGTTGAATTCGTCCCAGGTCGTCGGCGGTTGCAGGCCGGCGGAATCGAAGACTTTCTTGTTGTACCAGAGCCAGTTCGAACGGTGCACGTTCACCGGAACCGCGACATACGATCCGTCATGGGAAATGAGAGGAACAAGTTCCGGAGCAATCACCTTGGCCCAGTCGTCCTTCTTGGCGAGGTCCGTCAGATCGGTTAGCACGCCCTCGGATGCCCAGGCCTGGACCTGCTGAGCGTGCATCTGCGCTGCGGCTGGCGCGGTATCGGATGCGATGCGGGCGCGCAGCACCTGCACCATGTTCATCCCGGTACCGCCGGCCACCGGCGAGTCGCTCCAGGTGACGCCACGCTCCTCGAGGAGCTTCTTGAGCACATTCAGTCCGGCCGCCTCGCTGCCACTGGTCCAGTAGTGCATAACCTCCACATTCGGCCCGCCCGCCAGCGCCATCGTTGTCGAACCGGACAGCAACAAGGCCGTCGCAAGAACCAGATTCCGATTAAGCATTTCTCATTCCCCTTGATGAAACTACGGTTGCTATACAAGGTTGTTGTTTGCGGTCTTCTGGGCGTTTCTTTTGCCTCTTCTTGACAATACGTGAGCCGTTCCCCGACGCTGACACTGCCGCGTTGCCTGTCGTTCAGAGTCCCATCTCAGGTCGCCGGCTTCTCATGTCCGACTTATCGTTAGCTTTTATTACATATATGTCAATCTCAAATCAGACGCCTGCCCTGCGCACGGCCTCCGGTAGGCACCAATGCGCCGGCATAACGGCGCTAAGTGCCGGTCTTTGCATGGGAAAATTCGCGACCGGGCTGGGGCTACCGGCCATTTCCACTTGCCAGCACGTTGACAAATAGCACTTTAGTCAGACAAATTATCGCATAAACATCAGTATCCCGCAGTCCTGCGGGAGGGAATGGGGAGTGCATCGCAATGAACGAGAAAGTGGTTTCCTGGGGCCTAATTGGCGCCAGCACCATCGCACGCGAGTGGATGGTCGACTCCATACGCAAGCATCCGCTGGGCAGGGTTAAGGCTACCGTCAGCAGCGATTTGAGCCGCGCCCAAGCCTTCTCAGACCAGATGGGTATTCCTGACGCCTATGACTCGCTTGAGCCGATGTTGAGCGATCGAGAAATCGACGCGGTCTACATAAGCACCAAGAACGACCAGCACCTGTCGCAGGCGCTGGCTGCCATAGAAGCCGGCAAGCACGTGCTTTGTGAAAAACCGCTCGCTTTGGAGCCGAAAGACGCGCAATCGATCGTTGAGGCAGCCGAACGCAAAGGCGTGGTACTCGCTACGAACCACCATCTGCGCAACATGGAGAGTCACCGAGCGATAAAGCGACTTCTGCGCGAGGGAGCGATAGGAAAAATCAACTCCATCCGCATTTTCCACGCAGGATCGCTACCCCAGAGCCTAAAGACCTGGAGACTTTTCGAGAAGGCTGCGGGCGCCGGGGTTATTTACGACATCACCGTGCACGATGCAGATCTCCTTAGATTCTATCTGGAGAGCAATCCCACCAAGATCACCGCACTGGCGACTTCGTCTGGCGAAGGGGCGAGCGGCATCGAGGACAGCGTCATGTCGGTATGGGAATTTCCAGGCAACATTTTGGTGCAATGCCATGACAGCTTTGTCGTCGGTTATGGCCCGCGCGGCGTCGAAATCCATGGCTCCGCCGGCAGCATTCTTGGCATCGACGTCATGTCACAGGCCCCTGGTGGCCGCGTTGTTTTAAGTACATCCGACGGTGAGCAAGACATACCTCTTGAACTCAAGGTCACGTATGACCGCGGTGTCTCCGATTTCATGGCCGCTATGCAACGGAAAGGCCGGCCCTCCTCGACGGGCGAGGACGGCGTTTGGAGTGTGAAGTTGGCAAAGGCGGTGGGGCAATCGGCCGCCACAGGTCAGACCGTGTTAATCGAACAAGTGTGAGACCCGGTTGCGCGTCATAGCCGTCGCCCTTCACAACGGCAGCCGTCGTTCCTCAGGTTTTGGACGCGAGAAGTCGATAATTCGCCCTGATTGCCCTCAGATCGACAATCATCACCGGGCCGCGTTGAAGGCGCAGCCTCGCTTCATCGGGAATAGACAGGGGCGCCGAAGAGGGAGAAGGAGACATGTGTCTTGGGCGGTTCCCCCATGATGTTCCGCCAGGTCGACCGCGATGAGCGCCATTGGCCGCTCAGATTTCACGTTTGTGGAGGTAGCCGTCCTTGATCGTGACACGGATGCCGCTGCCGTCCTCCTCGAAGACGCCAATGTCTTCGAGCGGATTGCCGTCGACGATCAGGATGTCGGCGAAGGCGCCCGGGATAAGTTCTCCGAGCTTGCCCTCGTGCCGCACGATCTCGGCATTGACGATTGTAGCCGAATGCAAGGTCTGGGCGGGCGATTCGACCGCGGAGCGGATCTTGAACTCATGCAGTTGATAATGATGCATGACGCCTTCCAGGTCGGTACCAAATCCCAGTTTGACGCCGGCGTCGCGGCAGATCTTTACTGCTTCGACGCCGCGGCGCAGCATCATCTTGACCTGTTCGACGATATGTGCGGGCGTGCCCAGTTGGTCCGCGTAGAAGATGCTGGCCTCGAAGGTAGATAGTGTGGGCACGACGTAGGCGTTTTTGTCGGCCACCAGGCGCGCGGTATCCTCGTCTATCAGGTTCGCGTGCTCGATAGTGCGTACCCCAGCCTCGAGCGCGCGGCGGATAACATCAACGCCATAACAGTGCGCCATCACATATGTGCCGAAATCGGCCGCCTCCTGCACGGCGACGCGTTGTTCTTCCAGTGAGAAATGCGGCGAGTAGATCGAGGATTTCCCGGAGTTGCCTCCCCCGGCCATCAACTTGATCTGATGAGCACCGGCCGCGATCTCCTCGCGCACTGCCCGGCGGACTGCATCCACGCCATCCACGACACGGCTGATGTTGCGCGTACTGCGACAATGCGGGCAGCCTTGATCATGTTCGGTCCGAACCCGGAAATCCCCCAATCCGCCGGTGACCGCCAGCGCCAGCCCTGGCACGAAAAGGCGCGGGCCAGGAAATAGATTCAAGCGTGTAGCATCGGCAAGTGCCGCATCCGCGCCGCCGGAATCGCGCACGGTAGTAAAGCCCCGTCGCAGGTAGTCGGCAAGGATCTTCGAGGCGTGCGCCGCGACGAGATAGGGTGCGGTGTTGGCCAGCGTCACCTGGTTGTTGACATAGGCCATCGCGTGGACATGTGCATCGATAAGGCCGGGCATCACGACACGACCTCCGGCATCGATTCTGGTCGCTCCCTGGGGCACGCCAACCGAGCCGGCGACCTCAACAATTTTTTGGCCCTCGATCCGGATCTGCTGGCCTGAACGCAATGTTGCGTCCCGTGGATCGAGCAGGGTGGCGTTGGTGATGACGATATCGCTCATTGATTTTCCCGTATGTGCGCCTGGCCATCCACCCATCAGCGGGTCGGGCCCTTTATCAACGACTCCCCGCCATCGACCACGACCGCCTGTCCGGTCATGAAGCGTGCATCGGCCGAGAGAATGAAGCGAACGATGGCGCCGAATTCCTCGACCGTCCCCATGCGATGCAAGGGAACGAGCTCCGGCACCTTCTGGAGGAAAGATTCCCTTCCGCCAAACATCTCCCAGGCTGGCGCGTTGAAAGGCGTGTCCACCCAACCGGGGCAAAGAGCGTTCACCCGGATGTTATCGCCGGCATATTCCAGGGCGAGTTGCCGGGTCATCGTCAGCAATGCCGACTTCGAGACGATGTATGGCAACGAACCCTTGGCGACCATGATGGACGCTGCCGATGCCGTGAAAAGCAAGCTGCCGCCTCCGGCCTGACGCAGCAGCGGAAGCGCGGCACGTGCCAGTAGAGCATTGGCGCGAACGTTCAGCGCGAAGCTGAGCTCGAAAGCGTCCAATTCCATGCTTTCGAGCGTGCCGACATGGCAAACACCGGCATTGTTCCAGACAGCATCCAGGCCGCCGAGGATTTCGCCGGCCTCGCTCACCACGGAGGAAATACGCGTGTCGTCGCCAACGTCGATTTCGAGAACCCGCTCAGCGCCCAGATCGTCCGGCGCTTTTTTCCTGTCGGCCATAACGACGCGCGCGCCGCAGGCGGCAAGAGCGCGAACGCCAGCCTCGCCCATGCCGCTGGAACCGCCGACGACGAGAACGCGCTGTCCGATTTGGCTCATCTGACGGCAATCTCCCTGGCGGCCTGAGTGAGACGCAGCGGCCCGTTTTGCGTGACCAGGACCGTTTCGCTGAAGGGCATGCCCTCGCAATAGTGGATGACGTGGAAAACCATATTCGGCTCGAGTGCCCAGGTCTCGTTGGGCATGAAGATGCGGGTATGATCGGACGTGCGGGGCGCGGCGTGATAGCCGAGCGTGTAGGCCGAAACCTGTGGGTAGGTCTTCTTCAGGCCTTCGCGAAGCATGGTCTCGCGGGCGACGCGGTCAATCTCGCCCGAAATGGCGCCGGGAACCATGGCGGCGATGAATTCGTCCTGGATCTCGACAACCCGCTGCGCAATCGCGCGTTGACGATCAGAGACGTGTCCAACCGCCATCGGCCGGGCAATGCGCCCCGAATAGCCATAGACCTGCGGAACAGCCTCAATGAAGTAGAGCTCGCCCGCCTGCATGATCCGCTCGCCCAGCCGGCCGTGCATATTGGCGACTGTGCTGCCGTATCCGAAAACGGCCACACGACCATTGTCGGCTCCCAGGCTGATAGCCTTGCGGTATGTTGCGATGGCAGGTTCGCGTTCTGATCGGCCCAGGGCGATTGCGTCGGTTCCGGCCTGGATCGCGGCGTCAGCTATCGCGCAGGCGCGGCGCAACGCCTCGATCTCGGCCGGCGACTTGATCAAGCGGTGTTCCCAGATCACCTTTCCGAAGTCGATGAATTTCAGTCCGGGATTTACTGCCTGGACCCGCTCATATCGCTCGATGGTCAGGAAATGGCTGTCCGTCTCGATGGCCAGCGTTTTCGTGCCGCTGTCGCGGATGAGCCCCGCCAAGAGCGCGGTTTCGTCCTCGTGATCGTCAAAGGTGACAAACGCGTCCACAGTGGCCTGCCGCTGGGCCCCGAACTGATCGGCCGAGCGGATCAGCAGGGTCACATCACCCAAGAGTGAGATCAGCGCACCCTGGTAGCGAGCACCGGAGTGGGCGTAGCCCGTCAGGTAAGCCAGGCTGTCGATCTGATCGACAAGCAACAGGTCGGCGCCGCGATCAGCCATTTCCGCAAGAACACGGCTGACCCGTCTCCTGAATTCCGCCCGGTCGAAGGGCAACACGGCCAGCGAGCTGTCAGCCTTGGCGATGCCGCCCGTCATGCTGCATCCCAGTTGAAATGGAAGCCCAGATCGGCCCAGGTCTTGC
>NZ_RZOJ01000800.1:0-678 GCF_003998845.1 Mesorhizobium sp. M4A.F.Ca.ET.022.05.2.1
AGGTCTTGGTGTCCTGGCCCTGAAGCAGCCGGTTCTCGGCTTCGCGCACGGCGCGCATCACCGGAGTCCTGCCGTCGCGATCCTTGTAGACGCCGACGCCGAGATCGACCTTGCCCGGACGCGGATCGGCGCGATAAAGGCCAATCAACGCAAGGATCTTGTCGGCGGGGGCGGGCTGCAGGGTTTCAAACATCGATACGGCTCCAATGGCGGCGGAGTGATACGCAAAACGGCAGCGCTTCGCCAGCGCTTTTCGATTGCATCAATCTTGAGGCTGCGCCGCCCCTACACGTTCCTGTCACATCAGCATCGTTCGCCAGATCGGACAAAAATCACTTGTAGCCGGATTAAAACCTTGCCCTGCTCCGTAAACAGGGCATGAAACGATCGATGCCACGCTTCGATATCGTCGGACAGCTCGGTTCGCTGCGCCGCTATGCGCGTTCGCTGACGCGCGACAGCACGGAGGCCGAGGACCTGGTGCATGACGCGCTGGTGCGCGCCTATGAGCGGCGCGGCACCTTTCGTGCCGGCAGCAACCTTCGCGCCTGGCTGCTTGCGATCGTCCACAACGCCTTCATCGATGGTGTCCGCTCGCGCCGGTCGGAAGCGGCGCGCGTCGAGCAGGCCGGGTACCTTGCCGACAGCACCTCCCCGGCGCCCCAGGACCATTCGGTC
>NZ_RZOJ01000801.1:0-674 GCF_003998845.1 Mesorhizobium sp. M4A.F.Ca.ET.022.05.2.1
GTGAGACGGGCATTCTTATGGATGTTCATTCGGACCCTCCGGTGAGTGCTGAAGCTTGGTAACTCCAGTCTCCCCGGTCCGGTCCGAATGGACAACCTCCCGAAAGCTCACAGCTAGCCAAGGCGAGCGACGAGCGGGACGGGGGCAAGTCAGAGGAAGCCACGACCGACGACTACGGGGCAGCGGCACCAGGCGCAGCGCCGGGCGAACGCCTCGCGAACGAGTGCATCGAATTCGAAGCGGTAAGCTGGCGAGACTACCGGCACGGTCCGGCGAAGCGCTGGAAAGATCGGCCGTGGGACGCATTCCGCTTCGTCGTGCAGCGCGAAGATGAGGGCGCGGTCTTCGACGCCGGTCTGATCAGCATCCAGACCGACGACCAGGAGAAGAAGGCGCGCGGCGAAGGCGACAGCGACCTGTGCGGCTGGGAAATCTGGGATAAGAGCAGCCGCAAGGTCATCTTCATCGACGACAACGGCGTTGTGCTGAAGAAGGTCGACGACCCGCTTGGCCTGAGCGATTTCTTCTGCATTCCGGCACCGGTTCAGCCGATCGAACTCACCGGCCGGTTGATGCCGGTCAATCCGTTTTCGATCTATAGCCGGCTCGCCGACGAGCTGGACCTGACCACCAAGCGCATCGGCATCATTACGCGTCACATGAAAGTCAAAGGC
>NZ_RZOJ01000802.1:0-664 GCF_003998845.1 Mesorhizobium sp. M4A.F.Ca.ET.022.05.2.1
TGCCAGCCCCAATCGAAAAGGCTTCAGCACCTCGGCTTCCGGCCTGGCCTTGAAATGATAGGCCAGCCGGTCGGCCTTCTTGCTGGCGGTGATCGAGGCGAGGCTGAGCCAGGGAGCCCAGTTGCCGGGGCCAAGCGCGTATTTCTCTCGGCGGCGGATGGCGTCCCATTTCGCCGTCCGCGTCAGCAGCTCACGCGTCAGCGGCGGCCTCTTCTCGTCGCCGACGAGCTGGTAGAGGAAATAGAAAAGGTTGAGCGCGCCGGCGGCGAAGCTTGGCCGTGTCTCGTCGGGCAGTGAGGCGATCCGCTCCTCCAGCGCAACGATGAATTGGGCCGCGCGGGCGACCGTGTCGAACGAAACGTTCTCGCCGATGGCGCGCAGGTCCTGCGTCGCCTGCGCCAGGCCCTCGCCCTCGAGATTCTCGGCCACGATCCTGAGATGCGTGCGGCGCATCTCCTCGCAATGCCGGCTGGTCACGCTGCCCGGATGGATGCGGTAGACAAGCAGGTTCTCCGGCATCATCGCCGCCGGGTAGCGGGCGGCGAGGCGCCGGAAGAGGTCGAAATCCTCGGCATGCCTGTATTGCGGATCGTAGTGCAGGCTGTCGTCGCCGATGACCTGGCGATTGTAGACCACGGTGGGGTGCATGAAGATGGTGAAGAAC
>NZ_RZOJ01000803.1:0-659 GCF_003998845.1 Mesorhizobium sp. M4A.F.Ca.ET.022.05.2.1
GGGGGGGGGCCGCCGCGCGGCCAGTGCCGGCAACGGCGCGAAGGTCAGCGCGGGCGAGCCGTCGAGGTCGCCGGGCATCAGGAAACGGCCGGGCGGCAAGGTCGACAGCGCGCGCTCGTCGAGCTTGCACGCCTTGAGATAGGCCGAAAAGGCCTCGGCAAGCCGGCGCGCCGTCATCTCGTCGGCATCGGCGTTGGGATCGATCTGAGCGGCGAGCGTCCGCCAGCCCTCGGAAAGATCGGCGCGCACGGGCAGTGCCGCCATCTCCATCGCCTCGCGCGAGAAATCGGCGAAGGATTTGCCGAGCAGCGGCAGGTCAAGCAGCCATTCGCCCGGGTAGTCGACGATGTCGAGCGACAATTTTCCAGCCGAAAACATACGGTTCCAGCCAGAAGCTGATTCGTATTCGATGGTCAGCCGGAGCTCGGAAATGGCGCGCGTCGAGTCTGGCCAGACACGGTCGTTGACCAGCGCCGCGACATGATCCTCGTACTGGAAGCGGGGAACGGCATCGTCGGGCTGCTCTTCGAGGAAGGCGCGCGCGATGCGCCCCGATTTCTGCGCTTCGAACAGCGGCAGGCGCCCGCCATGGATCAGGTTGTGGACAAGCGCAGAGATGAACACCGTCTTGCCGTCGCTGAGGCTGGGGGTCACCGGCC
>NZ_RZOJ01000804.1:0-654 GCF_003998845.1 Mesorhizobium sp. M4A.F.Ca.ET.022.05.2.1
GCCCGACGAAACGCGTCGGGTTGGCGAGGTCGGCCCAGCCGCTCAGGCGTGAAGTGGTGTCGCTCATGCGGCCCTACATAGACCGGCGGCGCGTTTGCGGCAATCGAGCGGTTGTCGCAGCCTTCCCTTCTCCCCTTGTGGGAGAAGGTGGATCGGTGCGCAGCGCCGAGACGGATCAGGGTGTTGGAAGGCATGAGGCGGTTCACCGCAAGGCTATGCCAAGGTGGAACACCCCTCATCCGAACGAGCTTCGCTCGGCCACCTTCTCCCACAAGACAAGGGGAGAAGGAAAGACCTTGAGACTACGCGGCCTCGTTCACAGTACGGCTGAGGCGGCGGACCTCCTCGTCGTTGAGCAGGCCACCGGCGCGCAGCAGGCTGGCGAAGCGGCCATTGCGCAGCGACAGCTCGGCGAAGCCACCCTGCTCGACCACCCTGCCCTTGTCCATGAACACGACCAGGTCGGCGTCACGCACCGTGGTCAGCCGGTGGGCGATGATGAAGGTGGTGCGGTTGCGGCGCAGCTCATCGATCGCTTCCTTGACGCGATCCTCGGTCTCGACGTCGAGCGCGCTGGTCGCCTCGTCGAGCACCAGGATCGGTGCGTCCTTGAGCACGGCGCGGGCAATGGCGATGCGTTGGCGCTCGCCGCCC
>NZ_RZOJ01000805.1:0-654 GCF_003998845.1 Mesorhizobium sp. M4A.F.Ca.ET.022.05.2.1
TCGGCCGGCTGGAAACCATCGCCGCCTGGCTGGGGCGCTGGCAGGGCCGCGACATGCCGAAGCTGGACAAGGTGAAGGTCTTCGTCTTTGCCGGCAATCACGGCGTCACCGCGCAGGGCGTCTCGGCCTTCCCGTCGGAAGTCACCGTACAGATGGTGGCGAATTTCGCCGGCGGCGGCGCCGCCATCAACCAGCTCGCCCGCATCGCTGGCGCCGAGCTCGACGTCATCCCGCTCGACCTCGACCATCCGACCGGCGACTTCACCGAAGTGCCGGCGATGGACGAGAAGGCCTTCCTCGCCGCCGTCTCGGCCGGCCATGACGCGGTGACCAAGGATATCGACCTCGTCTGCTTCGGCGAAATGGGCATCGGCAACACCACGCCGGCGGCGGCGATTTCTGCCGCCCTATTCGGCGGCGGCGCCGAGAAATGGACCGGGCGCGGCACCGGCGTCGACGATGCCGGCCTGAAGCGCAAGGTGACCGCGATCGAAGCCGGCCTCAAGCGCCATGCCGACGCGCTGTCCGACCCGCTGAAGATCGCCGCAGCCCTTGGCGGCCGCGAGCTCGCCGCCATCTTCGGCGCCACGCTCGCCGCGCGCCGCAACAATGTGCCGGTCCTGCTCGACGGTTTTGTCTGCACCGCTGCCGCGG
>NZ_RZOJ01000806.1:0-643 GCF_003998845.1 Mesorhizobium sp. M4A.F.Ca.ET.022.05.2.1
GGCAAGCGTCGTCGCCAGGTCGACGGCGCCGCCATGGGCGCGGATGGCGCGGGCGATGGCGTCGGCCTCGACTGCGTTCTTCGACACGATCACGGCGCGCCGGCCGGAGAGGATGTCCTGCCGGTTCTGCGGCGGCTCGGTTGCGGCCACGGCCGGAAGCTCGAAGACGAATTCGGATCCCTCGCCGAGCCGGCTCGACACTGAAATCGAACCGCCCATGGCGGTGACGAGGCGCCTGGATATGGCAAGGCCGAGGCCTGCACCGCCATGCACCCGGGTTGAGGTGCCGTCCGACTGTTCGAACTCCTCGAAGATGCGTTCCATGTCCTCTTCGCGCAGCCCCGGACCAGTGTCGGTAATGGTGAAGCAGATGCGGTCGGTGGTCTCGGTGCGCGCCCGCGCGACACCGAGCAGCACGCCACCGGTGTCGGTGAATTTGATGGCGTTGCCGATGAGGTTGAGCAGCACCTGACGCACCCGGCCTGGATCGGCGGTGATCATCTGCGGGACGTCCGGCTCGACATGGCAGCCGAGGCCGATGTTCTTGGCGAAGGCCTTCGCTGCCATCAGCTCGATGATGTTGTTGGCGATTTCGCGCACCGACGTCGGCTGCGGCTCGGGGTCGAAGCGGCCGGCCTCGATC
>NZ_RZOJ01000807.1:0-638 GCF_003998845.1 Mesorhizobium sp. M4A.F.Ca.ET.022.05.2.1
CACCGATCCGGAGATGGAGCGCATCCTCGATTCGGCACGCGCCGCCGGCGCGCGCGAGGCCGGCTATGTCATTTTGCGGCTGCCGCTGGAGGTGGCGCCGATCTTCAAGGACTGGTTGTTGCGTCATTACCCGGACCGCTACCGGCATGTGATGTCGCTGATCCGCTCGATGCGCGACGGCAAGGACTACGATTCGGAGTGGGGCAAGCGCATGAAAGGCGCCGGACCCTATGCCTGGCAGATCGGCCGCCGTTTCGAGATCACCGCCAAGCGGCTCGGGCTCAACGCCGAGCGGCGGCAACTCAGGACCGACCAATTTCTTGCCGCAGCCAACGCCGCCGAGCAGTTGATGCTGCTTTGAAGGTCCCGCGCCGGCCCTCGCCGGGCGGCGCGAGAAGAATCCCGTCCGGCCTGTCCCCGGCCTTGAGACGGTGCCCTCCCGGTCCGCGCCCCACCCGACCCGGAGGGACTTGCGGAGAATCGGAGCCGATGCGAACCTGGCCGCACCATGGCTCGCGCGCGTTCCGATTCTCCGCTTCTCTTCGAAATCGTCGAGAAACCCGATTTCTCCATCGAGACGAAGGCGATGGCTGACGGCCTTTGGCCGGTGGCGGGAATGGACGAGGCTGGCCGCGGCC
>NZ_RZOJ01000808.1:0-634 GCF_003998845.1 Mesorhizobium sp. M4A.F.Ca.ET.022.05.2.1
ACGGGGCTGGACTCGAAAGGATCCAGCATCCTGTTCGACTTCGTTGATGCAACGCACGTGAACGGCGTGGCGGACGGGCGGACGGTGTTCACGCTGGTGCAGACGGCGGGTGCTGACACGAAGCTGGGCACGGCCGACGACGCATTCACCTTCACGCTGCTCGATCAGATCGACCACACGCCGCTGGCGACCGGCGGGGGCGACGCGGAGACGATCGCGCTGAGCTTGGCGTCGGTGTTCGCAGCGACCGACTTTGACGGCGACAGCGTGGTGATCGACGCCGGAGCGTCGGTCACGATCGAGAACGACGTGCCGCAGAACAACGCGGCCACGGTGAACGTGAACGTTGATGAGGACGAACTGACGGGTCTGTCGACGGGCATTACGGACAATGACGCGACGACCACGGTGGCGGCGTTTACCGGTGCGCAGATTGCGGGCCTGGTGAATGCAGGCGCCGACGAGCCCGTGACGGTGTCGCTCAATCCGTTGATCGACAACGTGGATACGGGGCTGGACTCGAAAGGATCCAGCATCCTGTTCGACTTCGTTGATGCAACGCACGTGAACGGCGTGGCGGACGGGCGGACGGTGTTCACGCTGGTGCAGACGGCGGGTGCTGACACGAAGCTGG
>NZ_RZOJ01000809.1:0-628 GCF_003998845.1 Mesorhizobium sp. M4A.F.Ca.ET.022.05.2.1
GTTTCGCCCGCCGTCTCCGCGGCTTCCCGGCCATGCAGCATGGCGGTGATCTCGGTGGCGAGGACCTTCTTCGCCTCGTTGATCTCGGCGCCGCCGAGCTTTTCGAGCCGTGCCACCTCGTCGAGCGACAGCGTCGTGTAGAGCTTGAGGAAACGGCCGACATCTGCGTCCTCGGTGTTGCGCCAATATTGCCAGAACTCGTAAGGCGAAAGCATTTCCGCATCGAGCCAGACCGCGCCGGAGGCCGATTTGCCCATCTTGGCCCCTGACGAGGTGGTGAGCAGCGGCGTGGTCATCGCGTAGAGCTGCGCGCCCTCCATGCGGTGGCCGAGATCGATGCCGTTGACGATGTTGCCCCACTGGTCGGAGCCGCCCATCTGCAGCCGACAGCCGAGCCGCTTGTAGAGCTCGACGAAGTCGTAGGCCTGCAGGATCATGTAGTTGAATTCGAGGAACGACAGCGACTGCTCGCGGTCGAGGCGCAGCTTGACGGAATCGAAGGCGAGCATCCGATTGACCGAAAAATGCCGGCCGACATCACGCAGGAAGTTGACGTAGTTGATCTCCATCAGCCAGTCGGCGTTGTTGATCATGACGGCGTCGCCGACGCCGCTGCCGAATTTGAGGT
>NZ_RZOJ01000080.1:0-19152 GCF_003998845.1 Mesorhizobium sp. M4A.F.Ca.ET.022.05.2.1
GACCATCGCCTTGCCTGACACTGTTGCCGGGAGCGTCATGCTCGCGTTGCCGCCAGCCTCTTCGACTAGGCCCGCCTCGAAAAGCAACTCATAGCGCTGCAGCGTAAGGTCCTCGTTCCAGGGGCGATCGTCGAAGGCAAACGCGATCGCCGCGCGCTGACCGCGTTCGCGCCGCGCTGCCATACTGCTGGCACCCTTCGCCCAGGCCATCAGACGCCGGTGCAGGATGCTCAGCGCTTCCGGCGCGCCGGACCGGTGGTCTTCCCATGGAAAATACGCGTACCAGCTTTTCCAGTCACTCTTGCGTGACACGGCAATAGCTTCTTGCCGGGTCAGCGCAAGATAGCTGATCGAGATGTTGCGCTGTTGGCGCCCAGCCTCGATGCGGTCTCGGTCAGCGAAGGTATAGAGCTGCTCGATATAGCCCAGCGGATGGCCTGTCTGTTGTTCGACCCAGTCCCTCAGGCCAGACTGCAGCGATCGGTGGCTGAGCTCGAACGGCCCTGAGGGCAATGCATCCTGCTCTCCGATGGTGAGGACGCAAGGCTCGCGGTCTGTCACGGCAGCGACAACCGCGATCAAGTCCAAATTGATATCGCGGCTTTCCCGAGCGTTGCCATTTTTGTTTCGTGTTGCTTGGTGGTGCATGTTGCAGAACGTGGCCGTGCTCTGTGAGGTGACGCGGCTAAACCGATTTAATCAAACGTGTACCATGCCGGGCCGCTCGTCAACGGCGTACCTGTACGGTGTTTTGGTGCTCGCACTTGCATAAAACTGGTCCAAACGCGACACCCGCGGTAGGTAACGCAACGGAAGGGCGCGCCTTTTTGCCGACCGTGAAGACGCGGCGAGCGTTCGATCTCAGCCAAGTTAGGGACGGTCATCAGGTGGGACAGTCTCATTAGGCGTATGGCAGAATAGCGAACACAATAGCCACTAAGCGGGACAGGAACTGAGCTCGCAAAGCTTCGGTTTTCGGATCATGTCTCCTGATTTAACTGAGAGCGTGGGCCGATTCCCTACGACCACTAGTCTGGCAGACCGGCGCCTTCGGGTTCGCGACGAGCGCATCATCCTCCCAACTGTCCCAGAGCTTTGTCCCCACGTCTACGCATTCGCCCGAGCCCCAGTTAACGGTCGGCGTGGGTTGGGGGTCCACCGGGCGGAGCTTCGGCTTCGCCCAATCTTCCTCGGTCGGCATAGTGTTCGATAGGGTAAACCGGCCTCAGCAACCGTGCGAGCGGCGCCAATCTGGAAGCCGCAGCTTCTCCGACACTTGCGGGCTACCTTCCTTGCCTTCTGCCCCGACAGGCTGCGCTATCGGCAGAGCGCTGCGCAGGAAGGGAGCAATACCCAAATCTTGAGTTCTTCGCGCGTCGGTTCTTCCTGCACAGGGAAGAGCTAATTCTTCCGGGCTCCGGGGTGAGGCGCGCGCGGCGGATTCACTGGGCTGAGCTGTGAGGGAAGGTGCTCGCGCGCCGCAGTGACGCCCACGATTGCACGGCAGGGTTGCAAATTGGGTGATCTGTGATAAGGAAATGTGATAATCGCAGCCCGTTGCGACCACGTCCTGCTCCTCGCGACTTCTGAGGAACGGAAACGATCAATCGGACTGGCATGGGAAGAAAAAACAATTCCAATCAAGAAGCCAGCCGCGAAACGCTAGGCTAACGTAATAACGAAAAAAGCTTGCAGTTTTTTCGACACGCCGCCGCTCAAAAAGTCCCATGTTCGCCTTTGGCAACGGCTGGCTGGTCATGCGAGCTTCCTAACCGGGGCGGCTATTCCAAACCGATCGCTCTGAAGCTGCCCGCACCCGCTCGTCGCTAGCCACCGCGCCCGCGCCAGATGGGATGTCCAAGCCCGACGGGCCCGTTCCGGCTGGCGCTAAATCGGGTACTAGATCGCCACGTCCAGGACGCCTTGGCATCATCAGGATGTAGGATTCGTTACGCTGCTCAACGCCATCCTTGTGATGGCGTTGAGCAGAAGGCGAGCTCCGGACCTTAGGCGGCTCTGGGTCAATGTTCAAGATGGCTCGTGACATCTTGCGCCAGTCGAGGCCCATCTCCTCCGACATCAGCAGGACGGCGTAAGTCTGAAAGTGCGCCACGTCGTAAGGCGTGACCTCGGCCAACTCGGGTGTTTCATTATCGATCCAGGCCTCCTCCTCCTTTGGGGGCGCGTCGATGTAGCGGCCAATCGAGGCCAGGTGCTCCGCAATCTGATAACGCAAGTGATCGCGGCTGCCGTAGCGCGCATCGATTTCGCCGAGCTTCTTGTACAATCCCCTACGCTTGCCGCGCGGAACATCGGTATCGCCCAGGGAGTAACAACTCGGACCGACGGCGCAGATAACGTTGACGCAGAAATGCCGATGCTGGTTGATGGCTGCCCACGTTGACGAGTTCAGGTTGATGCTGACCACCATCACCTCGGGTTCGACAGACAAGGAATGGGCGGTGGTCGTGTCCGCTTCGTTGACTGTCTCGCCGCGCTGTTTCGTCTCCTCGCGTTAGCGGAAGTTAAATTTCGAGCGTTTCAGCTTGCCGCAAATTAGGGTCTCGATGGCATGTTTGCATGACTTTTGGGGCGGGCAGGAAGACTGATGCGCGGACGGGGATGGATCAAGGCCTTGCGTCAGGATGAGGCGCGGCAGATGCGTGTCCGCATCGCGGAACTGGAGCGCAACCTCATGGCGACCACGCCACAGGGGCGCCATCGACGTTTTGAAGCCGGGAATGAACTTCGCATTGCGAAATTCCGCCTCGAGCGGCTCGAGGAATGCATCGCCGGAATAGCGGAAAAATGTGGGGCTTAGCGGATCTCGCGGCTCTCGAAATTGCCGCGCTCCGGCCGAACTGTGCACCCGATGCTATGATCACAAAGCTGGTGGTTTGACGCCGGTCGAGAGCATCTCTTCAAGCAGCGCTGGGCGGCAGACGCGCAGGCGGCAGGATGAGCCTGCCTGGAGCCAAACGCAAGGGATTGGTTGGTGCGGACGAGGGGCAAACGCCTTCCGGAAATGGGCTTTCCCTCCCACGCGTATCTTCCACAGGTAGGCAGCTGCACCCCGTGCGCCATCCTACAGGACACAGCTACCATAGCGAGGCAATCCCGGTTGAAGAGGCGTCGTTTGACTCGGGAGATGTTCCTCTGGGGCATCGACCTCTTCATCATGGCTATTACTCGGAAGCCCATGAGTCTTGGGAGATCTGTGGCGCTCAAGCCATCGGCTTTCGGAAAGACCGGCGACGCTTCGTCTCAACGACTATTCCAGCCGTATTTTTCGCGTTGAACACGGCCGTTTGCTTCGGCTTCGGTTGGGGCGGGGCATCAGGCACCCTTGGCTCCGGCGTCTTCTTGGTCTCTTCCTTGTTCTTGCGGGCGCAAAGCAAAGCCTTGGCGCTCGCGGCCTCCGCATCCGATACCTCGCCGGCCGGCTCGCCATCAAGATCGACCCGCACAGCGCCAGCATTCAGTCCCGCCAAGTACCTGGGCATGCTGGTATAGGCGCGCAGGGCTCTCCTCAATTCATCATCTGACAGTTCGCCGTCCAGCACGCGAATGTCATGATGGATGCCGATCCTAAGCGGCATGGGCGCTTTCGGATTGAACGCCGCAGGCCACTTTGCCGATAGGTGCCGGAAAAGCTGTGCGGGCGATTTCCCTCGGTTGGGGGTCGTCATGATCAAGCCTCGCCCGATTTGTTTTGTTCCCAGTTCGGACGCTCCGTAGCACCCATATATGCAATGATTGTGGACGCCTGAAAAAGTTTCCGGGCAGGGGCAAAGCAGCGCATCCTAGCTTCCAGATGAATACCGTTGCCCTCTATCAGCCGCGGTCGATTGCACGTCGAGGACACGATTGTGCGCCACAGCCACGCGCTCGTCCTCGGCAGCGCCCGGCATGTGGTCAGCGGAGAGTCGGGTCTGGCTCTGATCTATCATCATGGCGCTTACGGATCGTCTTGAGCGGTACGCCGTGAGTTGGCCGCAGCCACGCGCTTTTATTCTCCTTCTGGCCCGTTGAACAGTCGATCTACCGCTCAGCCCGGCTCTGGCGCAGCGCCCACGGCAGGCGCCGCTTCCATCGTTCACTTCGCGGCAAAGGCACATCTTTCTGCCACCGCTTCTTGCGGCGAGTTCGTCCAGTCGGTGTGTGCGATGCATCCGGAACCGGCGCTCGCTCAACCGTTGCGCGCTACTCAGGAAGCGATGCGTCGGGCATGATTATGTCCTTGGTCCTGGGATACTTCTTCAGAGGTGGTGAACACGAGCTGGGAAAGATTTTCGCCAGGACCAATCGGCTGCCGCGTCGCCTCAGCGACCGCACCTTTCGTGTTCGCTTTCGCGACATCGTTCGCGATGGCTGCCAGGTCGATGCCGACCCAGATCGACTCTGGCCGCTTTACGAGGCCACGCTTCTGTCTGGTCTCGACGACAAAGGGTCGCCTGCTGCTTCATAGTGCTCTCGGCGGACTTGGGGGATTGCGAACGTCGTCTAAGCCCATCGCGCGCCGTCGTCCACCCGCCCCCACGCATTTTCCACATCAACCCAGCACGCGCATGGTGTCCGCTTCCGGGACGCTGTTAGGAGCCACGTCCTGACCGGATGAAATTGGTCTTTGGCTTCTGTCGCGGACACAGGATATTGCGTACCCACTCGCGCGAGACAGCCTGTTGTACATCTGCGCCGCTGACCATCGAATCGCGGTGGTTGTCCCGCGCTCGCCACGACCATTAGCAGTACCAACGTAGCAATCGCTGGTGCCTAGACGTGACGGTCAGGCTTCAATGACGGGGAAGTGGGAGGATTGCGCGTTTACGAGGCGGGCTGGTCGGCCGCTCAATCGATAGCGTCATTTGAGGCGCTGCCTCTCCCGCCTGCAACTGGCAGACACGCTCGTCCAATTCCTTGTCCACTTCCGTGAGACGATGGTTGAGGCGAAGGTAGTCCGTCCAGGTCGGCGTGCGGAATGTCTCTGTCCATTGCATGGGCTTCTGCAGGTTGCGCTGAAGCGTCCAGTTCCGAGCACCGACGCGGCTGTGGATATGCCTGCGCTGCCGCATGAGCTCGAGGAAGGCCTCGACATTTTTCTCGGCTATCCGATATTCGACCTTGACCACGATAGGACCGCTTCTCGGCTTCAAATTGAGAGCGACAGCTGGGGCGTGGAATTCCTCCAAAGGATCGGGCTCGGACTCGCGGCGCTCGCGTAGAGGAAACAGAATGCCAGCTGCGGCGACGAGCAGCAGCGCTCCAGCGGAACCCTCCAGCGCCCACGTCAGGGAATGGTTTTGGGAGACCGTGCCCCATACCCAGCTGCCGGCCGCGATGCCGCCATCTATCAATGCATAGTAGATCGAAATCGTGCGCCCCACGACCCAGCGCGGGCTCGCCAGCTGCACGCTCACGCCAACCCCGGACCAGGCGGTGACCCAGCCGGCGCCGCCCAAGGCGAGCGCAAGTGCGGCCACCGGAATCGAAGAGGTCAGCGCAAGGGAGAGGGAGCAGGCCGCGCAGGCGACGCACGCGAGCTTCATCAGACGTTCTTGCGACAAGCTCCGTCTGAATGTGCCGTTGGAGATGCCGGCGAAGACGGCGCCCGTCCCGAAGCCTGCCATGAGCGTGCCATAGGCGAGCGGTCCGCCTCCCAGATGATCGCGGACTACCAGCGGCAGCAGTGCGAGAATGGCGATGCTTGCCAGGCCAAACAGGGTTCCGCGTGCGATCGCCGCCTTGATTTCCGAAGACATCGCCGTGAAGCGCAGCCCGTCATAGATCGCCGTCCTCATCGACTCGCGCGGGAGAGGCGAAGAGCGAACCTTCCACTTGCAGCGCCATATCGTGCCCAAAGGGACCAAATAGGTGAGTGTGGTCACGCTAAAAGCTGCCAAAAGCCCAAACGAGGCAACCACGATGCCGCCGAGCGCCGGGCCCACGGTCCGGACCGTGTTGAAGCCGACGGAGAGCAGGGTCACGGCAGCCGGGACATCGCGGCGGTCGACGATATCGCCAACCGAGGCCTGCCAGGCGGGATCGTGAAGAGCACCCCCGCATGCGATCAGGAAGCTGAAGCCGAGGATCATCCACGGACTGACAAACCCCAGCGCCACAACCGCGGTCAGCATCGCAGATCCTATCACCATCAGGCAGCGGCCGGCGAACATGACCCTGCGACGGCTGAAATTATCGGCGAGGGCTCCGGCGAAGACGGACAAGATGAAAGCGGGCAGGTTCGATGAAGCCTGGACCAGCGCAACCATCAGATCGGAAGTCGAGATCGTCGCCATCAGCCAGCTGATGGCGACAGTCTGCATCAACCAGCCGAGGCTCGAGACCTGGGTGGCAAGCCAGATCGAACGAAAGGTCGGCTGCATGAGGGGCGCAAACGTCGTCGGCGCAGCCAAATCTTCAACTGATCCAGCCACTCTACTCATTTTTTGCGAGCCTTTGTTTTCCGTTATCGGCCGTCTCGCATGTAATCTCGACTGAACCGTGGCGGCTGGCAATATTGAGAGAAACTCTTTTGCCTCCGACGAATGCGGCCACAGGTGGCAACGGGCAATGCGGTCGCGCCGAACAGCCCACCAAGAATGATTGAGGCGGCGACGAGCGGCACATCCCAGAATCTACGGCCAAAACTTGAATAAAGCGCTTAAGCGGAAAATCCGCTTCGAGCTGGCGCTTGCGGTCAACGATGTCGTCGGCCGAGATCGAGATCCAGCGCAAGGGTTAATCGCTGCGCATAATCATTGCTTCAAGCGCGGCTGCATCGAAAGCTTTTCGAGCAGCTGGTGGATGGGCCTCACCACGCAATACCCTGCAGACAGGCGTCCATCGCTGCCTTTCCGTTTTCTCGGTCTGACGATGAAGATCATGCAGCAGGATAGCGGCAGCATCACTAACATTGAACACGATGCGCTCTGAGCTATGGCGGCTAACCCGAACACGACCCGCTTCTCAAATCTGCTAAATCTCGACGCAATGCCGTCTCGACGTACCCCGCGCCTGGCCACTGCCTCAAACGTCGCCGCGAACACCCGCTCCTTCTCCTCCCGAAACCAGCGCCGGCGCCGCTCGACCGACGTGATGCTTCGTCACAGGGCTACTGCCAGTGCTTGCACAAGGATTTGCGGCCTTCAGCCTACCTGAGCAAGGCGGCCGTCCCCGTCGAGATTCGAGACAACCAGACCATCGCCGCCAAGGTGCCGGTCTTGCTATTCGAGTACCTGCTTCTGACCAAACGGCTTCGCAGCAATGCCAGGAATGTCGTCAATCCGGACAGGTTTCCCGATTAAATAGCCCTGAGCTTCATCACATCCGACGCGGCGCAGACAGTCGAGCTGTTCGGGAGTTTCGACGCCTTCGGCCGTCACCTCAATTCGAAGCTCATGCGCCAACTCAACCAATGATCTCACAATCGCGGCGCAGTCCGCATCGGTGAGCAGATCCTGGACAAAAGATCGGTCGATCTTGAGCCGCGAAAGAGGCAATTTCCGAAGATAAGTGAGTGATGAATAGCCAGTACCAAAATCGTCAAGAGCAACTGTTACGGACAGCGAACTTAACGATTGTAATAACGAAATTGTTTCTTCAAAATTCGAAATTAGAACATTTTCTGTAATCTCAACCTCCAGTCTCCGGGGCTCCAAACCGGCTTCAGCCAAGGTTTCTAAAATTCCATCTAGCAAGGCCTTGTTTTTAAGCTGCACTGCCGACAAGTTGACGGAGACCCGCAAGTCGCTCGGCCACCGCACAGCCGCCGAACAAGCCGTTTTGACAGCCCAGTGTCCGATGGAGTGAATCAAACCCGTTTCTTCAGCGATAGGTATGAACTCCGAGGGAGCGATCGCGCCAAGGGTCGGATGCTGCCACCGCAGAAGCGCTTCAAAACCTCGGATGCGATCGCTCCCGAGATCGAGAAAGGGTTGAAATGCAAGCCAAAGCTGGTCACTGGCGAGCGCAGATGCCAGATCGCGTTCAAGGGCATGGCGCCTTGTGGCAGCTTCATCGTCGTTTGCGCTGAAAAACTGGATGGAACCCGTCCCCAGCGTCTTGGCCCTGTGTAGCGCGGTGTCGACGCAGCGCAGGAGTTGATTGGCATCCAAACCATCAGTGGGCGCCAAGGCGATACCGATAGAGGCCCTGCAATATATTTCGCGTCCTTCAATCATGAAAGGGGTGCGCATGCCATCGATGATCTGTTTGGCTAAGGACCTGATTTGATCTGGCCTAATATCGCACGTGACGATTATAGCAAATTCGTCGCCCTCCAATCTCGCGATGCCATCGCTCTCCCGCGTCGATTTCCGAAGTCTCGCAGCCACTTCGACCAAAAGGGCATCCCCTATTGCGCGGCCAAAGCGATCGTTCACCTCGTCGAAATTGTTAAGATCGAACAAGAGTAACGCAAAGTGCTGGTCAAACTGCTTTGCGTCCACCAACGCGTTTTCCAGCCGCTCGTTGAAGCTGAACCGGTTTGGCAAACTCGTTAGAACATCCCTGCGAATGGCATTTTCGCTTTCCGCTTGCAGAATGCAGCGTCGGGTAAATTCGGACGCGTGAGCAAGCACGGCACGAAACAGCGTGATGGCGTAGCTCACCATCAGGATTGCGACGGGCAGATTGACGGCTCCATCCAGCCACACAATCGCAACCGCCGAACCGACGAAGATCGGCAGCGTATACGCGATGGCCGCAATAGGAATCGTGGAAAAAGAAGCGGCACCGCCTGCGATCATGCCAGCGCTCAGGCAGGTAATGACAACCTGGGCGGCACTCGTTGCTCCTCCGAAGAACAGAACGGGAAGTGCACCCCACCAAGTGCCGAACAGGAAGGCGTTTCGCACCAGGTTTTGCGTTGTCCGGCGAGACACTGACCTTGGTTTGACTGACTGAAACGATGATCTCGCTCTTAGGCCTACGAACCCAGCGGCGGCGATGATCACACTCGCCCAGAGGATGGCTTTCGTCTGGTCGGGCGAGCCCCAAACCGCGATAACAAAAGTGGCCGCATTGAGTATGTTCGCAACCATGCCAAGAAGCGTGCTGCGAAGCACGATACTGACCTGCTCCGCCCTGATGCGGCCGGCAAGCGGTTCGATCGTTGAGGGCCCGCCAAAAACACGCAGGTCTCCCGCCAGGAGGTCGCCGAGCCTTGCGGCAGACAGACGCTGCATCACTCCTTCACTCCCCCGCGGTAGAGTAGTCAGCTGCGTATTGGTCGGTCCCCTAACACCGAACAATTCTGAAAAAGTAAATTTCAACCGCAAATTTGGACAGCCCAGTTGGGAAGCCAAGGGTTTTGGAAATTCGAAGATAGTGAAAACGCGATGCTCCCTTAGGGCATCGCCGACCTAACCTGATCCCAATTATGCCCGTTCGCCCTCCGCCTTGTAGTCGGCTAACCAAAAGAACCGCAGGCTTTGCTGCCAAAGCACGCTGGCACAGAAAATCTACACTATGCGCCTTGAGGACCTTCGGCTTTCGGATCAGTCGGGCAGCATCGTTATGGTCCGGGTAGCCCCCTCCTGCAGCCATGCTGAGCTCTCACCCTTTGAAGGCTGACAACTCGACGAGCCGTCCCGAGGTCCGGCAGACACAAGGAGGCCTTCTCCACGATCATGTCAGCGCTGCGGGACGTAGGCGAGTTCGCCTGGATCGCAGAGATGCCGAAGCCGGGAGGTCCCGCCTTTCAAACGGCACCTGGCCAACAAACAAGCCGGGACGATCAAGCGGCCGCCTTTTTGCGGCTCCTCTTTGCCGGTGCGGCCTGTTGGGCCTCATCGGGTTTTCTGCCGAGGCCCATGGTCTTCGCCAAAGCTGAGCGCGCGGCGGCATAGTTCGGGGCAACCATCGGATAGTCTGCCGATAGTCCCCATTTCGCCCGGTATTCTTCGGGCGTCAGACCATAGTGGGTCGCCAGATGCCGCTTCAGCGACTTGAACTTCTTTCCATCCTCCAGGCTGATGATGTAGTCGGGCGTGACCGACTTCCTGATGGGAACGGCAGGCTTGAGGTCCTCAGGCTTCGCGACCGGGCCGCCCATCGTGCCCTTCAACGCCGTATGCACCTGGCCGATTAGAGCCGGAAGCTCGCCCACGGGGAGCGGATTGTTCGACACATAGGCCGACACGACTTCGGCGGTAAGCTCGATGAGGGCGTCAGTATTGTTTTCGGCTTCTTCTGTCACGCAATGCTCCTGCTTTGATAAACGGCGGCGGATCGGTTTTATTAATGAAGGCAGCCATAGAATGCAATCAAAGTTAGGGCTCCCGTAGCACTGGGTCCCAAATTGCGGGCCGAGGCACACGATGGTTCTACCCTGATGCCGACAGCTTCCGGCAAAAATCGGTCGGACCCGCCGAGGGGTTTTGCGGTTCATGAAACTGCTTTCGAGCAGAATGGGTTTCGTATCGGCGCCTTTGACGCCGGCGAAACTCAACCTCTGCTACGCACGTTTGATGCCCTGATCCTGCCACCGTCCCCCGGGCACCTGCGCCAAGGAGAAATCTTCGATCCAGCCCCTTGAACCGTCTCGGTCCGGACAGCACATTGCGATGGTTGCCGAGCGGAATGCTCGTGCAAAGCAAGGGTTCGCCAAGTGGGAGGAGCGCATGGATGCAGAGGACTTCGGGAGCCCTATTTTCGTGAAGCGTGCGACCTACATCGTCCAAGAGATTGCGAGCCTCGCGGACGCCATCGATTTCCTCAATGACTGGCCTGAGGATCAAAGAGATCTGACCCACCAGACCGCTCTTCGGGCTTGCTATGACGCAGAGGATGGGCACAAGCCCGTGACCGCCGCGCACCATGCTTTTATCGATTTCGCCAGGCAGGTCGCCATCCTGGAAGATTCAATCTCCGCCATGCAGTGGATCGCCGCCTGCAAAAAGCGGCGCGCGTAAGGACGGTTTGTATTGTAGCGAAGCTTGGGGCATTCCGTTTAGGTTTTGACCGATCGCGGACAAGGGGCGGAACGTCGCCGAATTCCGGAAACGGGCATGACAGCGCTTGTTGGCGATCGGCTGGCCACCGAGGCATCGAGTTGGGCTTTCGGGTTCGCCTCTTTTTGTCTCCTCGGTTGAGGCATAAAGCTGGGCCGAGCGGACCTTGCCGCACGACTTGAGGGGAACGGTGAGTTGAGCAGATTTGAGCGGCCGGTCGTGGTCCAGGTAAGCCGCCACGCCGCGGAGCGCGTCGTGTTCGATGTCAATGACGCGGCCACGATCTTGCTGCGGGATCTCCCGCGTGAAACGGAAAAGCGCAAGGCAGCGATGGACGCGTGTCTGCGCGTGTTGCGCGGTGAGAGCCATCCACCGGCCGCCCGCCGAGCTTTCGTCGCAGCGGCGCTTGAAGCAAAAATCCTGCGCAGCGATTGAAAATTTACGACGCGCATTGCGTCGCTTCTTCTCTCCATTGCGATCCGCCAGCGCCATGATCGCGCCTGGCGTTGGACGAGCGGCTGCCGAGCGAGCTACATTCGTAGCGCCAGCGGCGAGCGCGGTTCTGGTTCCAAGGCGCTGCATTGGGGAGCGTGGCTGAGCAGGCGCCGCTAATTCAGCGGTTTCGGGCCATGTCGTGGTGCGACCTCTGAGGATCGCACGGGCCGGCGGCGGATGCTCACCTGAACAACCAGCCAGCGGCACAGAGCCTTGGCGTTCATCCAGTTCGCAAGATCGGCATGCACCAGCGCTTATCCATAGGAGCAACCCAACCCCGCTCTTCTGCGATGGCTTTCCTGGTCCTGTTCCGGATCTTCCACGATCAACCCTCAAAGGGGTCCGCTAGCAAGCTGCGGCCGCTTGGCTAAAGCCCGCGCGGTGATCGCGACCGGCCCACGACACTGACGGGAGCCATCGAGCGGGGATTGGCCTCGCTCAAAGATGGAAGGCCCTCAGATGTCGCACGATCTTGCCCTGGCTCAACACCACGCCTTGGACCTCGCCCGCACCCTGATGGTCCCCGTCATCCTCTTCAAATCCGGCAACGCGATCGGTGTGCTCCGCAGCGATGAGATCGAGCCTGGCGATGATCTCGAAATCCTTCACGAATACGACCCATTCCAGATCAGGCCGGCTCGTTGAGCCGGCCCGGAGCTTGGCGGCCCGCCCCGTCACAAAGCCCAAATTGCACCGACCGTGATCCAACGGCCTGCCGATCGGCGGGCCGATGCGCGGCGATTGGGTGCCGCTTGCGAGCGAGCGGCGGCAAGGGAGGCTGCGCCGCGGCTGGGAAAATCACAGTGCTCCGAACATTCCTCAGTTGCCCGGCCGCGCCCTTGCCTCCGTCGCTCTTCGCGGCCTTGGGGTCGGGTCCCGCGGGATTCGCGGGAAAGGAAACCGAACAGGAAGGGACGGAACCTCATGGGCGCCGGGATAGGAATGGAGATGAGCGATGTCGAGGAACTCAGAAGTGGCGTTCTGTGTACTGCGGTGCTGGAGCGGGCGGGCTTCGCGGTCGATCAGAAGGAGAGCACTAGACGCGCCGTAAAATTCCGGCGCGGCGCCGAAATCATCATCGTCATTCACGAGGGCAAAGGCTGGTTCGATCCACTGTCGGAGGCCAAGGGAGACGTGTTCCACCTGGTCGAGCACCTCGAGGGCGTCCGCTTCGTGGAAGCGCTCGATCATGTGGCGAATTTGATCGGGTTCGTTCCCAGCGAGCCCGTCTGGACGCGGGTTCCTCATAAGAAGCGACCGGGCCGTTCCGTTTCCGAGCGTTGGCAAAGCCGCCGCGGGCCGTGGCCCGGGTCCATGACCTGGCGCTATCTGCGCCAGGAACGGCGTCTGTCAGAAACCGTCATCCGCGCGGCGATCCGCCAGGACCGGCTTCGCGAGGGTCCGTGCGGCAGCATGTGGGTGGCGCACACCGATGAGGCCGGCGTGCTCACCGGCTGGGAGGAGCGCGGTCCTAAATGGCGGGGGTTTGCGAGCGGAGGCGCCAAGCTGCTGTTTCGTCTTGGCGCTGTCGAGGCAATGCGCTTTTGCGTCACCGAAGCGGCCATCGATGCCATGAGCCTTGCCGCGATCGAGGAGCTGCAGCCCGGCAGCCTTTATCTCAGCACCGGCGGCGGCTGGGCGCCGGCGACCGTGGCGGCGATCCGCGGGCTTGCGGCGCGCAACGGCGCTCTTCTTGTCGCCGCGACCGACAACAACGCCCAGGGCGAGGTCTATGCCGGCCGGCTCGAAACGATCGCGGTAGAGGCGGGGTGCGGTTTCGATCGGCTGCGTCCCGTCGCCGATGATTGGAACGAGGACCTGCGTGCGCGAAAACTCCAGAAGAAGGGAGAAGGAGGGGGACAAAAAACCCGGCTGCCGCATGCCCGCCGGCCGCGTCAAGGGTGAAGCTTCGCCCGGCTGACGCCGGCCCTTGACCCGCCCGGACGGGGAGGCGGCCGCGGGGGAGGGGTCAGGAAGGGCTGAAGACGATGGCGCAATCGAGATGATGAGCCGCGCTCCGGCCCGACGAGGCTAAGAAGGAGCCCCCCATGAATGCCACCTCTCCCATCTGCAAGATCTACCAGGGCATCGCCGACCGCCGGCAGATGTTTCGCCGACATCGAAGTCGTCGCGGATGCCGTCGCCGCCTGACCTATTGCGTTGCCCTTGGGGCATTGGTGCGAATACCGCTTCGTTTGGCTGCCCGGTGCAGCCGGTGCTCGAAATAATCGGCAAACACCTTGTAGTCGGCGTAGGCGCCCTTGTCGCACCAATATGCGCCGAAGCGCCCCCAGGCTGCCTCCAAAAACAGTTTCAATCCAGCCTTGCGCATCACGCCAATCTGGGGTTGCGGCAAGCGCTGGCGAGTGTCAAAAAGCAGTACAGGAAAAATATTCAGATCGTCGACGCCGTGGTCAACGGCACCTACAGCGTGTTTCAGGCAACAGACGAGGAGTTAGCCGTCATCTTCCCCGACGGGACAAGACATTGAATTGTTCGAAGACCCAATCGAGCGGCTTCGGCGACGGTCTGGTCACGGTCCAGCGACGAGGGCGACCATTGCCCGAACATCGCCGGCCGAGCTGTTGCAGGGCGCCCGCCCCGATCTGCCGAGCGAAAGCCTTGAGGGTCCGCACCGCAAGATCATCGCCACAACCCTTTGCCGAGTTCTGCAACGCCGGCGCTCTCACAGACGTCGACGGCAGGCCCGTGGCCAGCAACCAATCCCGAGCCAGTTATGAATATGCGACCGCGACATTTCAGGCTGTGGGCAATTCAACATAAGAAGAAGGGCTGTGAAAACGGGGATATTTGATGAGCCGTCTTACCTCGCAAAACTCCTCAGGTATCGAGTGGCGGCCGAACAAACTGTTTTTGATCTTCAAGAAATAGGAGAGAGGTATGTTTCGGTATCTGGCGCGTCGTCATGATCGCAAGCACATCTTGAGAACCTTACAACGCCAGAAGCGTACCGATCACAGGTCCATAGGCTTTGGTTATGATACCTCCTTGGCGTTCACGGTTAACGAGGCCGAGGACAAAAAAGCTAGTGGCGGTGAACTGGCGTTCAGGACGCTTTCCGAAGGAGAGCAGTTTTTCTCCCCGGTTTTGCCCCCGGAGCCATTAAGAGAAGAAGAAAATATTGTCATTTTTCAGTCTGATATCACAACCGTGGATGAAGACAACAATACATTTGAATGTGTGATTACCGATGGCGGATCGAAAGATCATGCACTTGTTGTGTTTCATCATTGGTACGCGCGGAACCGTTTCCCAACATTCGCCAAGTTCTTTGCCGCAAGGGGCATAACAGTTATTGAGGCTACCCTCCCATATCATTTTAGTCGTGGTTCCGACGACCATTCCGAGGAAAAATTTTTCAACGCGAATTTGGGACGTACCGTCCGGTCGATGAGACAGGCGGTATTGGATGGTCGTAAGATTGTTCGTTGGCTTCATAGTCAGAGGTATCGAAAAATCTCCGTTGTAGGCATGTGCTTAGGCGGCACGGTTGCTGGTCTGATCGCTGCCCAGGAAGAAGAGGTTGATAAAGCGGTTCTTATGGCATTGCCAGGGAGCCCTGCTGATCTTGTTTGGACTGCGGAAACCATGAAGTCGTTACGTCGTCGTATTGAACCAGCCATGTCACTCGAAGATTTGAGAACCGCTTGGGGTCTCATTAGCCTAGAGATGCATACGTGGGGTCTCACACGTCCTGGCCTGGATATGATGTTCGTGCTTGGCAAGGACGATACGATCACACGTCCAGAAGCTTCGGATCGGGTGATAGAGTTATTGACGCAATGCAATAGTTCGCCAGAGGTCCTGCGTCTCAATTGTGGACATTCGTCTGTCGGGATTTTTCCCTTCAATATGATCGCAGCCAGGAAGGTGCTGCGATTTTTGAAAGAGTCTCCGACCTTAGCGGAGATCTGGGAGGTTCGCGGGTTTCGCTACGACTTCAGCGAAACCCAAATGCTCACGAAACGGGGCAGGTCAAGGCCTCCCCGAATATGATGTGAGCCGGCGGCTTTTCACCACGCTTGAATGCATGACCAGAATGCGCGATTGTCGCCCGCCCCGTTATCGCAGGTGAACGATGAACCGCAGGGACAAGGCGTCACCTTTCGTGCCAACCGAAATCCACGTCGGCACGGTGGAGGACGACAAGGGCGCTCTCGGCATCCTATCGATCCATACGACCGAAGGCCTTTTGAATATCGCGCTCGACCTTCACGCCGCCGATGCCATAGTGAATGCGATTGGCGCTATCCGCTCGAAGCTGGCGCTTGTTGAAAGCTAAAAATGCCCGGTCGAAGCCGGGCAGGAGGTCTTTCTTAGGAGCCGATCGGATCAACGCAGATCGTCATCGGTAATGTACGTCGTCGTCATGACGGCCTGCTGAAGCCGCGTCAGGCCCTTTCTTGTATCGACGCGCGAGGTGGCGGGAAGTCGGTAGCGTACCCCATCACCTTGTCTACTCGCTCGGCCAGCCAAAAGGCCTTCATTGAAGCAGCTACCGGTCTAGGCCGGCGGCGTGTACGCCACTTTCTCGCCGTCTTCCTTCACGAACTCGCGCACCGGACTGTCGAGCAGGGGCAGCACCACCTCCGAAGGCCGGCATAGCCTTGCGCCCTTCGGCGTCTCGACGATCGGCCGGTTGATCAGGATGGGGTGGGCGAGCATGAGATCGATCAGCTCGCCGACGCTCCATTTCGGGTCGGCGAGGCCAAGCTCGGCATAAGGCGTCCCCTTCTCCCGCAGCAACTCGCGCGGCGTGAGGCCCAGCGCCGGGATTAGCTCGACCAGCCGCTCGCGGTTCGGCGGCGTCTTGAGATATTCGATCACCACCGGATCTTCGCCGCTGGCGCGGATCATGGCGAGCGTGTTGCGCGAGGTGCCGCAATCAGGATTGTGATAGATGGTGACCGTCATGACTTCGCTTTCAGGGGCTGGGATTTCTGAACGATTTCGGGCCTCAATAGCCAGCCCATCAGCGCCAGTGCGATCAAGGCGCCAAGCAGCTCGGCAACAATGAAGCCCGGCAGATCGACCGGCCTGATCCCGGAAAAGGTGTCGGTGAGCGAACGCGCCACGGCGACGGCCGGATTGGCGAAGGACGTGGAGGCGGTGAACCAGTAGGCGGCGGTGATATAGAGGCCAACCAGCCATGGCACGGCGCGTTGCTCGAACCGGGCTCCGGAGAGAATGACCGCGACGAGGCCGAATGTGGCCACCATTTCGGAGAACCATTGCGCCGGTCCTGCACGCGGCTTCGTCGCGATCTCCAGCACCGGAAGTGCGAACATGAGATGCGCCGCGACCGTGCCGGCGGTGCCGCCGACAAACTGCGCGACCATATAGGCGGGGAAATCGCGGGCCGGCAGCGTCCGGTTCAAGCAGAACACCAGCGAGACGACCGGATTGAAATGCGCTCCTGAGACCGCCCCGAGGATGGTAATCAAGACGACCAGCATGGCGCCGGTCGCAAGCGTGTTGCCCAGCAGCGCCAGCGCCGCGTCATGCGTCAGCGTGTCGGCCATGATGCCGGAGCCGACCACGGTTGCAACCAGGAGGCCAGTGCCCAGGGCCTCGGCGGTGCACCGGCGCGGAAGATCGAAGGCTTTCATTTACACGTGGCCTCGCCCGGCCGGCAGCATGGTGCTGCAAGCGCCGGCGCGCATATCTCCGGGCGGCCGGAGCGGCAATCCTCCATCAGGAAGCGGATCAGGCCGGACAGAGCGTCGTATTCTGCGCTGTAGAGGATCGAGCGCGCGTCGCGCCGCTGCGTGACCAGGCCGGCGCGCTCCAGCTCCTTGAGATGGAAGCTGACGTTGGACGGTGAGACCTCGACCTGATCGGCGAGCGCACCAGCGGCGACGCCATCAGGCCCGGCAACCACCAGCAGTCGCAGAACGCGCAGGCGCGTCTCCTGCGACAGAGCGCCAAAGACGATCAGGGCTCGATGTTCATCCACGTTTCAATAATCCTTGAAATATCGAAGCGAGAAATAGCCAAGATGCTCTCTCCCGACAACCGAAAAATCGTCCCTGCTCTGAGAGGGCCCGTCGGGTCCAACTATCGGCGACTTCCCGACGCGCTGGCCACCGCACAACGCTCGAGGCGTATAGCTCCCCCAAAGGACGAGGTGGCGGCGCGGCCCTGGATGGCGAGCGCACGTCGGGGGGGGGGGACGGTTCCAGGCCAGTACCGGGGAAGGAGAAACGAAAAAGGGAAGAGAAGGCTGCTCGCTGATCGGGCTGGCCGCCATCGCTTACGCTCAACCGCGCCGCTCGCGATCCCGGCCCGTCGTCCTGCGCAGGGCTGAAAGCCCCGCTGGTCCAGCCAGGCAGGGATGCTCGGCCGCAGTTGCGCCGGCCTGCCCGCTCAGCGGTGCCTGGGGTGTCTTCAGGAAGAAGACCAGAAAAGGCGGCTTCATCTGCCGCCTCAATCTCGAAAGGAACATCCCCATGCATCTCATCAAAGTCGATCCGCGCGCGCTGAAGGAAAATCCCGACCGTACGCGCCAGACAAAATCGTCACCGCAGGCCGACGCGCTGCTCCTGGCCACCATCAAGGCAGTCGGGATCGTGCAGCCGCCCCTCGTCACCGCCGAGACCGGCGGCGGCAATGGCTATACCATCAATGCCGGCCATCGCCGGGTGAAGCAGGCGATCGCCGCGGGCCTCGAGGAAATCGAAGTCCTGGTCGGGGAAGCCGCAAGCGACAATGGCGCCATGCGCTCGATGATCGAAAACGTGGCTTTCTCGCCCCTCAGTTCCGTCGACCAATGGCGGGCGATCGAACGCCTGGTCGCGCTCGGCTGGACCGAAGAGGCGATCGGCATCGCGCTTGCACAGCCGCTGCGCCAGATCAGAAAGCTGCGCCTGCTTGCGAATGTCCTTCCCGCCATGCTCGACCACATGGCCAGGGGCGACATGCCCAACGAGGGCCAGCTGCGCACCATCGCTTCCGCCTCGCTCGACGAGCAGAAAGAAGTCTGGAAGAAGCACAAGCCATCGAAAGCCGATCCGCAGGTGTCGTGGTGGAGTGTGGCGCAGGGCCTCACAAAGACGCGCCTGTATGCGCGCGATGCGAGCTTCGGCGACGACCTGACGCAGGCCTACGGCATCGCCTGGGTCGAGGACCTGTTCGCGCCAGCCGATGAGGACAGCCGCTATACCACCGACGTCGAGGCTTTCCTCGGCGCCCAGCAGGAATGGATGACGAACAATCTGCCCAGGAAGGGCGTGCTGGTTGAAGTCAACGGTTGGGGTCAGCCGGAACTGCCGAAGAAGGCAGAACGGGTCTACGGTAAGCCCACGAAGTCGGATTGCATGGCGATGTATCTCGACCGCGACGGCAAGGTGCAGTCGGTGCACTACCGCGTGCCAGAGGCGAAGAAGGCCAAAGGCAAAGATAGTGGCGCCGGCACCGATGGTGCGGACGACGCCGGTATCGCCTCGGCGTCGCGGCCGGATGTCACCCGCAAGGGCATCGAGATGATCGGCGATTTGCGCACCGACGCGCTGCATGAGGCGCTTGCCCGCGCCCCGATCGAGGATGATACGCTGATGGCGCTGCTTGTTCTGGCTTTCGCCGGCCAGAATATCAGCGCCGCATCCGGGGCCCGCGACATCTCCTATTTTGGAGCCGCAAGCCTTGGGGAACACGCGGCGCGCTTGTTGAATCCGGAGGGCGTGTT